>CAYQOI010000116.1:0-3987 GCA_964419085.1 uncultured Cytophagia bacterium
GGAAATCACGATCTGCCCCGGTGAATTGTAATTGGCCACCTGAACCACGCCGGCCGCACTCGCTTCTTCGCAAACCCCGGTCACCACATCCGGGTCCAGTCCGATGACCGCGGCCATGGTGCCCTTTTGCAACTCTCCCGCTTCCTGCATGAGTTCGGCGCGCCTTTTCACCAGCCGCAGCGCGTTCTCGAAAGAGAGCGCCCCCGCGGCGCACAGCGCGGAGTACTCTCCCAGGCTGTGGCCCGCGGTCATCGCCGGTCTGACTTCCCGTGCGAAAAGGAAGTGGGTCAGCACCAGGCTGTGAACAAAAATCGCGGGCTGGGTGACCCGGGTCTGTTTCAGCTCTTCCTCGGGACCTTCGAAACTCACTCGCGCCAGGTCAAACCCGAGGACCTCGTTGGCCTGTTGGTAGAGCGCGCGGGCCTCCGGCGAATTCTCGTACAGATCCTTCCCCATGCCCACATGCTGGGAGCCCTGTCCGGGGTAAATGAATGCTATCTTGCTAATCGCACCCTCCATTTCGCGCAATCACATCCGAACGACGGCTGAACCCCAGGTAAACCCGCCGCCGAACGCGACCATCAGGCACGTGTCGCCTTCCTTCAAAAGACCTTTGTTTATGGCCTCGTTCATCGCCACAGGAATAGAAGCGGCGGAGGTGTTGCCGTACTCGTGCAGGTTGACGTAGACCTTCTCCAGCGGCATCTTCAAGCGCCGTGCGGTGGCGTTGATGATGCGCAGATTCGCCTGGTGCGGGATAAAAAGATCGACCTGCTCGGGACGCAGGCCGGTTTTTTCCAGAATATGCACTGCGGCATCGCCCATCGCGGTGACCGCGGCTTTGAACACCTCCTGACCCTGCATCTTGATGTTGTTGAGATTCTCGTTCATCACCACGTCCAGGGGAAAGCGGGTCCCCCCGCCTGGCATCCACAAAAGATGCGCGAGTCGCCCATCGGTCTTGATGAATGTCCCCAGCACGCCCCGGCCATCGCCATCTGCCGGCGTCATCACCGCGGCCCCGGCCGCGTCGCCGAAAAGCACGCAGGTGGAGCGGTCTTTCCAGTCGACGATACGGGTGAGCATCTCGCTTCCGATGATCAACACGTTCTTGCTTTTCCCCGAGGCGATGAAGCCGTCTGCCACGCTCATCGCGAATATGAAACCGGAGCAGGTAGCAACCAAGTCGAAGGCCGCCGCGTTGACCGCCCCGATCTTCTGCTGCACGTAGCACGCAGTGGACGGAAAATTGACATCTCCTGTCACCGTAGCCACGATGATCGTATCCAACTCCTCGGCATCCATTCCCGCCTGCGCGAGGGCATTTTTCGCCGCCTCGGAGGCGAGGTCCGAGTTCAGCGTCTTGTCGTCAACCACATGCCGCACCTTGATGCCGGTGCGCTCCTGAATCCACTGGTCGCTGGTGTCGACCATCTTTTCGAGATCGAAATTGGTCAATGTTTTTTCGGGAATCGCAACGCCGGTACCCGCAATCTTCGAGTAGACTTTACCTGCCATCTTTCTCCTCCCGCGAGCCTATCAGTTCTGAACAGATCTTTTCGTTTACCTTTTGTTTGATCATCATCACAGCTTCTTTGATTCCGTTTTTGATCGCCTTCGGCGTCGAGCTCCCGTGGCAGATGATGCAGGTACCGTTGATGCCCAGAAGCGGTGCGCCGCCGTACTCTTCGTAGTCATAGATTCGCCTCAACCGCTCGAACGTCGGGCGTAGCAAAAACGCACCGAGGTTCGAGAAGACCTTCTTGCCGATCTTGCGTTTAAGGGTTTTCGAGTACACGCCGTTGAAGCTTTCGGCGAACTTCAGCACCACGTTGCCCACGAAACCTTCGCAAACGATAACTTCGGCCTTGCCGCGCATGATATCGCGGCCCTCCAGATTGCCGACAAAATTCACATGGGTTTGGCGCAACCTTTCGTGTGCCTCCTGAATGACACTGCTGCCTTTGCTCTGTTCTTCACCGATATTCAGCAACGCGACTCTCGGCTCCGGGATGTTGTAAACATTCTTCATATAGATCCATCCCATCACGCCGAATTGCTGCAGATGAACCGCCTTGCATTCGATGTTCGCGCCCACGTCGATGAGCAGCGTTACGCCGTGTTCGTGCGGCACCAACGACCCGATGGCCGGTCGCTTGACGCCGGCGATCCGCCCCAGCTTCATAAACGCCGCGCCCATGGCCGCACCGGTATGCCCGGCACTGACCACCGCATCGACCTCCCCACGGCGATGCAGATCCATCGCGACATTGATAGACGAGTCCGGCTTGCTCTTCAACGCTGCCGTCGGCGACTCATCCATTTCGATTTTCTCGGACGCCGGATGAACCGCAATGGGAAGTTCGTGAACCCTGAAATGGCGGGAAAGAGAAGTGCTTACAACTGCCTCATCTCCAACCAGAACAACCTCGTATTCTCCTTTCCCGAATCGAGCGGCCTCTACCGCACCGTGGACGATCGCTTCCGGAGCATAATCTCCCCCCATCGCATCGACGGCAATCTTCATAACAACATCTTCTCCACTGTGTCAGGCCCCGAAGCATCGAAGTGATCGTCCCCTCCGCAGCAATCTAAACCTCTTTCGGCACAAACACAGAACGTCCGTTATAATACCCGCAATTTGGGCAAGCACGATGTGGCAGCTTGGGTTGATGACAATGTGAACAGGTTGAGATACTCTTCACACTGAGCTTCCAATGTGTTCGGCGCTTGGCGCCGCGGGATTTCGAATGTCTTCGTTTGGGTAACGGCAAAACGCTTCTCTCCTTAAACTATTCGTTCCTACTCTTTTGTGCGTTGCTCCAGCAATTTCTCCAGCCCCTTCCACCTGGGGTCCACAGAGGTACTCTGACAACTGCAGGTGGTGACGTTCAAGTTGGCGCCACAATGAGGGCACAGCCCCTTGCACTGTTCCGAACACACAACCCTGATGGGAACAGCCAGCAACAAGCTCTCGCGCACGCCATGCTCAAGGTCGATTTCCGTGGTGTTCGGTCGAATCAACTCGAGCACCTCCTCGTCGTCACCGGACACCGCGTCGTAGTCGGTCGTGTAGATGGTGCGACACGTTTCCTCGATGCTGCTCACAAATTCTTGCAGACAGCGGTGGCATTCATAGACCACCTGCGCGACCACGTGCGAGGTGACGACGATGTCCCTGCCACGTTTGTCGACGGCGCTCCCGATGTGCACCGCCTTCAGGTCCAGCTCCCCCTCCTCGATGCCCAGGCTCTCCGCAGTCGCGTCGAATTCGAACTCCTGGAGACCCTGACGCAGGCTGTGAACATTTATTCTCAAAGGCCATCAGCCTCCAAAAAGAATGTCCAATTTAACGATAAATGGTGCAAGAGTCAAGCTAAAAATGGCACGCGATCAGCGCACCGAAGCTCAACCGTTTTCCACCAATTCTCTCTCTGCAAAGAAGAACGCGATCTCGATGCGGGCATTCTCCACCGAATCGGAGCCGTGGACGATGTTGTTCTGTTTGCTTTCGGCAAAATCCTTTCGGATGGTGCCGGGTTCGGCTTCCGCCGGATCGGTCGCGCCGATGAGTTTTCTGAAATCGCTCACCGCGTTCTCCTTTTGCAACACCATGGGGACGCATTTACCCGAACTCATGAAACTCACCAGGTCGGGATAAAACGGCCGTTCCCGGTGCACCGCGTAAAACTCCCCCGCGGCCTCCCTGGACAGGCGCGTCATTTTCATCGCCAGAATCTCAAAACCGGCACGCTCGATGCGGTCGATGACCTTTCCCATCAGGTTGCGCCCGGTACAATCGGGTTTCAGAATCGCCAACGTTCTTTCCACAGATGTATTCTCCTCTTGGTTTTTTCTTGCCGTTCTCGTCTACGCCAACGCTCGCTGCATGGTCACGCCGATTTCCGCGGGACTCTCGGCCACGTGTACCCCGGCCTTCTGCAGCACTTCCACCTTTTCCGCCGCAGTGCCCTCGCTGCCGGAGAT
>CAYQOI010000116.1:3997-8861 GCA_964419085.1 uncultured Cytophagia bacterium
CGCCGCTATCTTGTCAGCGGCGGTGCCGGAACCTCCGGAGATGATCGCGCCGGCATGTCCCATCCGGCGTCCCGGCGGCGCAGTCCGCCCCGCGATGAAGGCCACCACCGGTTTGTCGTAGTTCTCGGCGATGTACGCCGCAGCCTCTTGCTCCGCAGTGCCGCCGATCTCGCCGATGAGCACCACGGCATGGGTGTCGTCATCCTCCTTGAACAGCTTCAGCGCATCGGTGAAGCTGGTGCCGATGATGGGGTCGCCGCCGATCCCGATGCAGGTGGATTGGCCGATGTCCAGGTCGCTGAGTTGCTTGACCGCCTCGTAGGTCAGCGTGCCGCTGCGGGAGATCACGCCCACATGCCCCACCTTGTTGATGAAGCCCGGCATAATACCGATCTTGCATTTGCCCGGGGAGATGATCCCGGGACAGTTGGGCCCGATGAGCCGCGTGGGCCGGTCGATCAGGTACTCGTGCACTTTGATCATGTCGTAGGTGGGAATCCCCTCGGTGATGCAGACCACCAGCGGGATGCCCGCGTCTGCGGATTCCATGATGGCGTCCGCAGCGAACGGCGGGGGGACAAACACCACTGACGCGTTGGCCCCTTCTTTTTCTACCGCCTCCGCGACCGTGTTGTACACCGGAATCTTATCGTCGAATTTCTGACCGCCCTTGCCCGGCGTCACCCCGGCCACGACCTTGGTGCCGTACTCCACCATCTGGCGGGCGTGAAACGAGCCCTCGCTTCCCGTAATCCCCTGCACCACCAACCGCGTGCTTTCATCCACTAAGATACTCAATTTGCTTCTCCTTCACATAAAAGATTTCTGAATTTCCCGATCAGTTACGAATGGCCGCAACGATCTTTTGTGCGGCTTCTTGAAAGCTTCTCCCCACTTCAAACGAAAGGTCGGATTCTTCCAGCAGCTTGGCCGCCTCTTCTGCGTTGGTGCCTTCCAGACGCACCACCACAGGAACATCGATGTCGATCTTGGAGGTGGCTTCGATCACGCCCCTGGCCACCCGGTCGCAGCGGACGATACCGCCGAAGATGTTGATCAAAACCCCCTTGACGTTCTTGTCCGACAGCAGGATCTTGAAGCCGTTTTCCACGGTCTCGGCACTGGCAGAGCCTCCCACATCCAGAAAATTGGCCGGCTCCGACCCGGCGAGCTTGATCATGTCCATCGTGGCCATGGCCAGTCCCGCGCCGTTCACCATGCAGCCCACTTCTCCATCCAACTTGATGTAGTTCAGGCCGTACTTGGAGGCCTCTACCTCCAGCGGCTCCTCTTCGTTCAGATCCCGCAGATCCAAGAACTCCTTGTGGCGGTAAAGCGCGTTATCGTCAAAATTGATCTTTGCATCCAGCGCCAAAACCTGGCCCCCGGCGGTCACCACCAGCGGGTTGATTTCGGCCAACGAGCAGTCGGATTGCACAAACGCGTTGTACAGAGCCGAGAAGAAGCGCAGCGCGTTCTTCACCTGATCGCCCTGGAGACCCAACCCGAATGCCAACTTCCGCGCCTGGAACGGCTGCAGCCCCACCGCGGGGTCGATGTACTCCTTCAGGATCTTTTCCGGCGTTTCACTGGCCACTTTCTCGATCTCGACGCCGCCTTCGGTGCTGGCCATAAAGACGAGCTGGCTTCTGGCTCGGTCCAGCACGATCCCCACGTAAAGCTCACGGGCGATGTCCAACCCCTCCTCCACCAGGACTTTCCGCACCTCTTTGCCCTGTGGACCGGTTTGGTGGGTCACCAGGTTCATGCCGATCATTTGCCCCGCGATCTTTTCGGCCTCTTCCGCATTCCGTGCGAGCTTGACGCCGCCGCCTTTGCCCCGGCCGCCGGCGTGGATCTGCGCCTTCACCACCACGGTGCCGCCCAACTCCGCAGCGATCTTCTTCGCCTCCTCCGCGGTGTGCGCCACGCTCCCCCTGGGAACCTCCACCCCGAACTTCTTCAGAATCTCCTTCGCCTGGTACTCATGAATCTTCAATTTCACATCTCCTTAAGCTATGGTTTTTACGCAAACATTTGAGCATCACGCCGGCACGATACGCGTTCCTGCCTTGCCGTCGATCGCGTCGGTCATCCGTTCGATAGAGCTGATCACCACGACCTTCCCGCCGGATTCGAGGAAATTGATCGCGGCCTGAATCTTGGGCCCCATGCTGCCGGCCGGGAAGTGGCCTTCTGCCATGTAACGCTTCGCCTCTGCCACGGTCATGGTGTCCAGCAAAACTTCGTTTGGTTGCCGATAATTGAGCGCCACCTTATCCACCGCGGTGGTGATGTAGAGCTCTTCCGCGCCGATGTCGCGCGCCAGAATGGCTGCGGCCAGGTCTTTGTCGATGACGCCGTCCACGCCCTCGTAGGTGCCATCCTCTTCCACATACACAGGAATGCCGCCGCCGCCGGCGCAGATGAGAATCGTGCCCTCCGCCAGCAGCCGGCGGATGGTCTCTTTTTCCACGATTTCGATTGGGGTCGGGGAAGGCACCACGCGGCGGTATCCCCGGCCCGGGTCCGGCTTGACCACCCAACCCCGCTTGCGCACCACTTCATCCACGTCTTCTTCTCGGATCATCGGGCCGACGAATTTGGTGGGATTGAGAATCGAGGGATCGTTTTTGTCAACGATCACCTGGGTGAGCACCGTGCAAACCTCTCGCCGGATGCCGGCCTTGTGCAGCTTGTTCTGCAGGGATTGCTGGATCATGTACCCCATGCCGCCCTGAAGGTCCGCCACGATGATCCCCAGCGGAAGCGGCGGCACCAGGTGCCGGGTCTCCTCCACCCGGATGAGCGCGTTGCCCACCTGGGGGCCGTTGCCGTGCGTGAGCGCCACGCGGCAGCCTCTCTTGATCAGCTCCAGGACACCCACCAGGCTGCGCCGAGTGTTGGCAAATTGTTGGGTGATGTTGCCTTCTTCAAATTCCCGGGTGATGGAATTCCCGCCGAGGGCAACCACCACGACCCGACCGCTGTCCATATCCAACCGTTCTCCGCTTCCCGGCTAACTACGCGAATTTCTGCAGAACATCGGTCAGGTCGGGTTTCCCGATTTCCTGCAACTCGTAGGTCACCCGCACCGCGGGTTTGTTGAACTTGATCAGCTTGCGCAAATCGATGGGCGTCCCGATGATCACCGCATCGCATTCGGTGTTGTTGATGGTCTTCTCCAGGTCGTGAATCTGCTGCTCGCCGTACCCCATCGCGGGCAACAGCACGCCGATGTCCGGGTAGGTCTCGAACGTCTCCTTCAGGGTCCCGACCAGATAAGGGCGCGGGTCGACCAAATCCAACGCACCGAATTTTTGCGCGGCCACCACCGCAGCGCCGAATTGCATTTCGCCGTGGGTCAGGGTCGGGCCGTCCTCGATGGCCAGCACGTTTTTGCCCTGAATGATCGACGGGTCTTCGACGAACAGCGGGGAAGCGCAATCGATGATGGTCGCGTCCGGGTTGGTGGCCTGAATGTTCATGCGCACCTCCTCGATATCGTCAAAAGACGCAGTGGTCTGCTTGTTGATCACGACGACGTGGGCCATGCGTAGATTGGTCTCGCCGGGGTAGTAGGACAGCTCGTGTCCGGCGCGCAGCGGGTCGGTGACCACGATGTGGAGATCGGGCTTGAAAAACGGCGTGTCGTTGTTGCCGCCATCCCAGATGACCACATCGGCTTCCTTCTCGGCACTGGCGAGAATCTCGGCATAATCGACACCGGCATAAACGATGGAGCCCATGGCCAGGTGCGGTTCATACTCCTCCCGCTCCTCGATGGTGCAGTTGTACTTGTTCAGATCTTCGTAGGTCTCGAATCGCTGACAGCGTTGCGCCACCAGATCGCCATAAGGCATGGGATGGCGCACGACCACCAGCCTCTTGCCCATCTCTTTCAAGATTTGCGCCACCCGGCGGGTGGTTTGGCTTTTGCCGCATCCGGTGCGCACGGCACAGATCGCCACCACCGGCTTCTTGCTCTGCAGCATGGTTTTCCGGGCGTTCTGCAAAACAAAAGAGGCGCCTGCAGCATTGACCAGAGACGCCTTGTGCATCACATATTCGTGCGACACATCGCTATAAGAAAACACCACCTCATCCACGTGGTGCTCTTTTATGATGTGCTCCAGGTCTTCCTCAGGATGGATGGGAATGCCCTCGGGGTACTGCTCACCTGCCAGTTCACTGGGGTAAACGCGTCCCTCGATGTCGGGAATTTGCGTGGCGGTAAATGCGACCACCTCGTAATCGGGATTGTCCCGGTAGATCATATTGAAATTGTGGAAATCTCGGCCTGCGGCCCCCATAATCACGACTCGCCTTCGCTGCATAAAACCTCCATCTTGTTTGTCGATTCGCAAAAATAACCAAGGAATATACCACGATTTGCCCCAATTTGCAAGCCCTTTTTGGGGTGGCCACACGCATTAAAACAACCTTCGAAAGGATCGGAACATTCCAAAGGTTAGAGAGAAAATCGCACGCAAAACCGCAAAGACACAGAGATCCAGGGAGACGAAGAAAGGCCTTCGATTGCTCCTCCGGAAGGGAAGGAAACGCTGGCATGCCGGAAAACACGGACACGTTTAGGGGCTGTGGCCTTGCAAGACAGATCCGGTCCACCACGCCAAAAAGCCCGGTCCATTCGAGTAGAGGAACGCGGAAAAGCCAGAAGAATTTTAGAACCCGTCAACCCGGATAATTCACAAACCGGGGATTTACGGTTGACTTCAGCGGGCTTGCCCGTTATTCAGAAGGAGTCTTGTCCGCCGGTTAAGTCCTCGTTTTTGCGAAAAAGATTCTTTTTGAATGACGCGCAATTGGGGGCCGTCCAAAAAGTCGGTCCTTTCTGTCATTC
>CAYQOI010000117.1:0-8860 GCA_964419085.1 uncultured Cytophagia bacterium
AGGTCAATCTTACTGGATTGGAAGGGCCTTTCCGCAGGCCCGTGCAGTGTGCACGGAACCTGGGCGTTTGGGAAGGCTCCTCGATGGGCGGTTAAGGCCCCTGGCCGTGGATCGCCTGCCTTAGGAGAGAACCTCCTGTTTGCGCAGGGTCTGGTCGATCATCACCGCCGCGATGTTTCCCGTGCCCATCGCCACCGAAACCTGCTGGGTCATGGGACGCAAATCGCCGGCAATCCAGACTCCCTCGACGTTGGTGTCGCCCCGCTGCGATTTCGGCTGCGCGTGGTTGCCGGTGGGCGCCATCTCGACGCCCAACTGTTGTGCCAGGTCGGTGCGGCCGCGAGCCGGACTGGAGACGAAGAACGCCTCGGCCCGCAGCGTGGCGCCATCTCCAAGCGTCAGGCTTTCCAACAGACCCTTGCGGCCGTTCAGTTTACGGATCTGCCCCTGAATGATGTCGATGCCTTTCGCGCGCAGCCGCTCCGCTTTGTCGGGCGACAGCTTGGTGTCCCCGGTGAGCAGGACACGCAGTTTCGGCGTATAGCGGCTCAGCCCCACCGCCATGCCCGCGGCCCAATCCGCGGGTCCGGTACCGATGACCACCGTTTCTTTGTTGCGGATTTCCGGCGCCTCACAGTCGGGACAGTAGAACAGGTTGCCCTTGCCCGCGTAGGCAAAACAGGGCCGGAAGTCGCCGTTTACCGTGGGGTGGTACCGGGCGATGCCGGTGGCCAGCAGCACGGTCCGGCTCGACCACTCCCGGCCGTCCTGGCTGCGCAACACGAAGCCGTGCTCTTGCTTTTGTGCCGAAACCACGTTGGCTTGCTGCCATTCTGCACCCAGTCGCGTCGCCTGTTCCCGCAGATTTCGGAGAACGTCTATCCCGCGCGCTTCGGGCATGCCGGGTACGTTGTAGAGCTTTTCCAGGGTGAAATTCAACGGGCCGGTGCGGCGGTCCAGCACCAGCACGCGGCGGTCGTGCCAGGCCAGGTGAATGGCTGCGGAAAGGCCTGCCGGCCCGCCCCCGACGATGATCGTTTCATAATCAGGCATGTGTCTCCTCCTCGTTTGGCGCCGGTCAAAGGCCGATGCACGACGGGAAAAATACAAACTCGGCGTTTTAAAGTCAAGCCAACCCGCGATTTGACCCCGCTGTTTGTATAAAAGAATGACATCTCTCAGGGAAAACTGATTCAACCCGAAACATCGAAGGGGACTATGGAAGGAAACGGTACATCTGCGTCTGCGAACGGTTCACAACACGACATCTCGGTAATCAAAGTCAAAGGGTATCTCGATCTCATCACGGCCGAGGAACTCGATAGGGCTATCTCTTCGGTTTTGAAGACGGACTGTTTTCGGATCATCGTGGATCTCAAAGAGGTGGACTACATCTGCTCGTCCGGCTGGGGGGTGTTCCTGGGGAGCATCAAGCAGGTCCGGGAGAACGGCGGCGACCTGAAGCTGGCCCACATGAAGCCCGACGTTTACGAAGTGTATCGCGTGCTGGAGTTTTTCTGGTTCCTCAAAAGCTACGAAACCATCGAAGCCGCCGCGGCGGATTTCGACAAGGATCCCGAACCGGTCTGAGCTACGGGACGGCCGCGGGGAGCCGCGAACCGGTTCTGTCTCACTTCCGCGACAAAGTTTTTCGATGAAACAAAATGCGCGCGGTTCTGTCTGCGTGAACGCGCGCGCAGCCATCCTTCCTATTTTTAGAATAATCTGAAACTTAAACCATCAGTCTGTGCGTTTTTCTACGCCTCCGGCCCGGTTTGGTACAGTCCTTGTAAAATGGGGCCGGTGACTGTACAGGTTAGACCTCTTCTCGCACGGCACCTCCGCGTCTCCTGTCGTTTTCATCATTCTCGAAGCAACGTACAAGAAAGGGTAAGATGGCATGAAGTCGCTGACTCTTGTTCTGATTGCGGGGATTTTCTCGACGGGATTGCTTGTGGAACCGCCTAACCGGCAGGCGAGCCTGGTCCGCCTGGAGCGGTCGCTCAGGCAAACCGCTTCTCTGGTGAAACTGGACAACGCGCGACGGCAAGCGCGGCGGAAGGTGTTGCACATCATTTCGCGCTTCAATCCGAATATGGATGCGGGCCTGAAGCAACGGATTGCCGACGAGATCTTTGAGATGAGTCTGAAATACGCCAACCTGGACGTGGACCTGCTCTGCGCCACCATCACGCATGAGAGCGGCCGCACCTGGGATCCGAGAGTTGTCTCCAAAGCCGGTGCGCTGGGGTTGATGCAGATCATGCCGGCAACCGGCAGATGGTTAGCCCGGTACGAAGGGATGGACTTTTCCGATCCGGAGGCGGTGCTGTTCGACCCCATTTGCAACATTCGTCTGGGTGCGCGCTACCTTTCGGCGCTCATCGAGACCTACGATCTGGAAGGGGGGTTGGCGGCCTATAACGGCGGTGGCCGCCGCGCCGCGATGTGGCTGGCCCACAACAAAGCCGACGGCATCCTGTGGCAGGAAACCCGGGATTACGTTCCCCATGTTCTGAAGCTGTACGACGAGTTCAAAGGGACGATGTGAGGAGGGCGCAGCAGCCTTTGAAGGGCTAAAACCTTTCAAAGGCTGCTGCGGTTGGGATCTCTTTCGACGGTGCCGTCTTCATTGGTGTTCGTTAGTTAGCCGAACATTTATTCACCTACAATAAATAGCCTAACGCGCGCCGAATTGCACCCATATGTAGCAATTTACTTGACTATTTAAGTTGAGTTTACTATATTGGGGTCGTTGAAGAGCTGTTTACCCTCCATTCAATCAAGGCTGCCGACATTCAGATGAGCCGCTTTACTTTCTCGGGACACGAGACCTTCCATTGCCGTCAGCTATGGCTGAAGAAAGGCTACGATTTCCTGCGCAATAACCGTCGCTTTACCGACGAATCCGCCGTCGTCGAATTGGGGGTCGGTAGAAATATGGTTACCGCTATCAGGTACTGGTTGCGTGTATTCGAGCTTGTGGATGAAAATGACGAACCTCAGGAGATCGCCGATTACTTATTTGCTGACAATGGTAAGGATCCGTATTTGGAAGATATCGGGACGCTTTGGTTGCTCCACTATTTTCTTGTGACAAGAAGCAAGGCTTCGGTTTTTTCTCTTGTCTTCAACGAATTCAGGAAGGAGCGGGTGGAATTCGATAAGGACCACCTGAAATCTTTCATCCGGAGAAAATGCAAAGAACATAACGCGCCATTCAACCCCAATACGATTAGCAACGACATAAACGTATTTATCAAGACTTATCTTCAACCTAAGAACAAAACGAAGAACATAGAGGATGATTTCGCTGGATTGCTGATTGAGTTGGGTTTGTTACAGCAATCGGAACGATTTGAAACAGGCTCGTCCTCCTGGTATAAAATAGAGAGCAAAGAGCGAGAAGAAATCCCTCTTGAAATTGTTTTATATTCGATTTTGGACAATGAAAAATATGGCGATTCCATTTCGTTTAATGAGCTTCTTAATGGCTACAACAGTGTGGGTGTCGTCTATGCACTCAATGCCAGCGGTCTGATGGGCAAAGTGGAGCGGTTAAGTAAGAAGTACCCTTACATTGTGTTTTCGGACGTTGCCGGAGTGCGTGAGGTGCAGTTTAAAGAAAGACCCGACAAATGGGAAATTCTCAATCAATATTATGAAAGTCCAATTTAGCCCCTCAATAAATATCATTCGGGATTTTGACGGGGATTTCAACTATATCCCCACGCCTAATGCCCATCGTATTTACCGACAGATAGTTTCCGATTTTAAAATCGGAATTCATTCTTTTAACATCGTCGGGTCTTACGGCACGGGCAAATCGGCTTTTCTGTTGGCATTCGAGAAAACGCTGCAAGGAAACGCGTGTTATTTTGAGCCGGTAAACGGCGAGTTGAATGGCTTCAAGAAGTTTCAATTTGTGAATATAGTGGGCGATTACAGCTCTCTTGTTGAAACGATTGGCCACTACTTCGGGCTCGAGAGCAGTTTCTTATCCAAGGAATTGGTTTTTGGTAAACTGGAGGCCTTCTACCAGGAGGCCCAAAGAAAAAATGCACTGCTCGTCATTGTCATAGATGAGTTTGGTAAATTCCTGGAATATGCTGCCAAAAACAACCCGGAGGGTGAGCTTTATTTCATCCAGCAGCTTGCTGAGTACGTTGCCGACAAAAACATCATTCTTATCGCAACCTTGCATCAAGGCTTCGATTCTTACTCGAAGGAACTCTATCGGATTCAGCGACAAGAATGGGAAAAAGTCAAGGGTCGACTCAAAGAAATTACATTTAATGAGCCCGTAGAACAACTGCTGTTTCTTGCCGCTGAGCAAATGCCGAACGTGCGCAAGGCGGAAACTGATTTGGACCTGCAGTCACTACTCGACCTCATCGAAAAAGCTGATGCTTTTCCTCTACGGGGCAGATTATCGCTTGAACTCGCAATCCGCCTTCTCCCTCTTGACCTTGTCGCGGCAGCCGTTCTGACCTTAGCCTTGCAAAAATACGGTCAAAATGAGCGCTCCTTGTTTTCCTTTCTAAACTCGAGTGATTACTTGGGATTGCATGATTTTGATGGCAGCAAGGAGCCTTTTTACAATTTGAGCAATGTGTATGATTATCTGCTACACAATTACTATTCGTTCATCTCAACAAAGTACAATCCACACTACATCCAGTGGTCAGCCATTGGACGTGCAGTCGAGAGAGTTGAGGGCGTTTTCTCGGATAACCCGCTCCCGGCCATAAAGCTTGTCAAAACGATTGGGCTGCTGAATATTTTTTGCAAAGAATCCGCAAGAATCAATGTCCGTTTTCTGTCGGGCTATGCGAGGGCCTGTCTGGGGATAGAAGAGCCTGAGCCGATAATAGACAGATTGAGCACAAGGAAGATTATCCGCCATGTAAGGTTCAAGGATAGCTTCATTCTGTTTGACGGCACGGATTTGGATATCGAACTGGCTGTTTCAGAGGCAGGTGCCAAGATCGAGCCGGTCAGTGACGTCGTTTCGTCGCTCAAGAAATACTTCTCTTTTCCCCATCTTTCGGCGAAGGCGGCCCACTACAAATACGGCACGCCTCGGTTTTTTGAGTTTGTTCTCTCGGCGGAACCGACATCGAAGGTGCCGACGGGCGAAGTGGATGGCGTGATCAACCTGGTGTTTTCTGAAAACCTTGGGGAGCAAGAATTGCTCAGTTTTTCTCAGCAGGTTGACGAAGCCGTCGTGTTCGGGTTTTATAGAAACACCGATCGGATCAGACAGGTCCTGCATGAAATTCAAAAGATCGAATATGTCATCGATTCAACCACGGATGATAGGGTGGCCATCCGGGAACTCAAGAAGCTTTTGTCTCATCAGATCGAGCAGTTGAACGCTTACGTCCTGAACGCACTTTACTCGGGGGATGTGCTCTGGGTTTTCAATGGTCGTAAGCTCGACATTCAACGTCGCGCCGATTTCAACGCTTTGCTGTCACGGATCTGTGAGCAGGTTTATCCCAATACCCCTGTTTTTCAAAATGAGCTTGTAAACCGACACAAACTTTCGTCGTCCATTACGATAGCCCGGAAAAACTTTTTTGAGGCATTGCTGAAGGATTGGGAGCAAGAGGATCTTGGGTTTCCGAAAGACAGGTTTCCGGCGGAGAAGACCATCTATTTTAGCTTGCTCAGGAAGACCGGAATGCACCGGAAAGTGGACGGCACCTTTACGCTTGGCGCTCCCGAAGAAGAATCCTTCCAGAAACTCTGGCTGGCAAGCGAGCAATTCTTAAATAGCGCAAAGATCAGCCGAAAGAATTTGAGTGATTTCGTGCACCTGCTTTCCGCTAGGCCCTTCAAGCTGAAACACGGCTTCATTCAGTTCTGGTTACCTCTTTTTCTGTTTATCAAAAGGGATGATTTTGCGCTATTTGGGGATAACGGCTATATTCCGTTCTTGACCGCAGAAGTCATCGAATTGATCCTCAAGAAGCCAGGAAGATTTCAGATAAAGACGTTTGATGTTACCGGCGTCAAGCTGGACCTGCTCAACAAGTATCGGAATTTGCTCAACAAAAAGACGGAGCAGAAGCTTTCGAACCAAATATTTATAGATACGATCAAGCCCTTTTTGACTTTCTACAAGGCGCTGCCCGAGTACACAAAGAAAACCCGCAGGCTATCAAAGAGTGCTCTCGCGATTCGGGAAGCAATTGTAGATGCAACGGACCCGGAGAAGACTTTTTTTGAAAGCTTTCCCAAAGCGTTGGGGTACGCAGACCTCGATTTGATCGAGAACGCCGGTATGTTGCACGACTATGTCTTCCAGCTCCAAACCGCGATCAGGGAGTTGAGAGGTTGCTTTGACAATCTGGTGCGGCGCATAGAGGCTCATTTCCTTCAGGATCTCGGTTACGCAGATTTAAGGTTCCCGGAGTATAGAAATGAAATAGGGAAGCGCTATCAGTCTCTGAAACAGTATTTGTTGTTGCCTTACCAAAAAACGTTTTACATTCGTTTGCTGTCGGAACTGGATGACCGAAACGCCTGGGTGAACTCGCTCGTGCATGCCTTGATGGGCAAATCTCTCGACGCTTTGAAGGATGAAGAGGAGGAGATGTTGTTGGAAAGGTTCAGCCAAATCTTCATGGAATTGGATAATTTGTGTGAAATCAGTGGAATTGATTTCGATCCCGCCAAGGAAGAGGTGCTGAAGTTGGAGATGACTTCCCCGAATGAAGGGTATTCGAGACATTTGCTTCGCCTTCCTACGAACAAACGGGAAGCGGTTCAAAGGCTTCAAGGGGTTCTGAAACCCCACCTGTCCAATGATCGCAAAATGAATATCGCGGTTCTCACACGACTTTTGAAAGAAGAGCTTTCGGATGAGTAAGGTGCGGCACGTATTGGGTATTTCGGGCGGCAAGGACAGTACCGCCCTCGCGATCTATTTGCGGGACAACTATCCTGAACTCCCTATCGAATACTATTTTTGCGACACCGGCAAAGAGCTCGCAGAAACTTACCAACTGATCGACAGCCTCGAGGCCTATTTGGGCAAGCCGATTGTAAGGCTGAATGCCGCACCGGGAAGCTCGGATGCTCCTTTCGACCATTTCCTGACAATGTACGGCGGATACTTACCCTCACCGAGTTCAAGATGGTGTACCAGAAAGTTGAAACTCGAGCCTTTTGAACAGTGGGTTGGCAATGACCCCGTGGTCTCCTATGTGGCCATCAGAGGGGACGAACAGCGTGAGGCTTACATTTCAAAGAAGTCCAATATTCAATCCATCTTTCCGTTCCGCAGGAATATCTGGAGCGAAGATGTCGTCAGGCTCCTGTTGCAGGATAGCAGCATGCAGGAGTTGGCCGACCTTTACAGCAATTATCTGGCCGGGGAGAAATTGGATTTTGTTTTACAAATTGTGAGCCAACCCCTGACGCCCCGATTCAATCAAACTGTGAAACTGAATGCGTTGTTGGAATTCAGTGTGACCGCATTCAATCATGTGGTGTTTGATTACCTGAAAACCACGGATTATTCACTCGCTCACGTGGAGACTTTTCCCTTACTTGAAAACGAAGACAACCTGACAAAGGCAGATGTTTTTCGAATCCTGGAAGAGAGCGGCGTGGGCTTACCGAAGTATTACACGAAGCTCGAATTTGACGTGAACGGAGAGAAAGGCATCTACCACCGCAGCCGGTCGGGGTGCTTTTTCTGCTTTTTCCAGCAAAAGATCGAATGGATTTGGCTCTATGAACAGCATCGCGACTTGTTTGAAAAAGCAGTGGAGTACGAAAAGGACGGCTTTACCTGGATGCAAAACGAGCGGTTGGAAGACCTGGTAAAGCCTGAGCGAATGAAGCAGGTTAAGGAAGAGCATATGCATCGGCTTGCGGCTCAGTCGCAGCAAGGTTCAAACAAATTGCTGGACATTTTGGAAGACGATGAGGAGCCGGCGTGTGCGGCGTGTTTTGTTTAGAAACAAAAGCAGGCTGAGAGCAGTTTTACCTTTACAGCCATACATAATCAAAGGAAAATCAAAATGGTAAAACAAATCTCAAAAATAGACAAGCACGGAAGGATCGAACTTCCTAAGGAAATGCGTGAGATGTGCGGTCTTCTTCCGGAAACCGATGTCCTCCTCGAACTAAAAGGGGATGGCATTTTTATTAAACCGCGACTCGCTGACACACCTGTCACGTCAAAAATTGCTGAGATGGACTTGCCTGTCTCCGGATGGGAGGACATGGAAAAAGAAATTGAGGAAGGACATCTAGAATAAATGCAAGAACCGGTATTCCTGGATTCGAATGTCTTTATGTATGCTGCAGGGAAACGGCATCCGTATAAGAATCCCTGCCTGCATATCTTAAAGGACATCGAAACCCAGGCACTCATCGGGGTCGTGAACACTGAAATATTCCAGGAGCTCCTGTATCGATACAGTCATATTGGGTTAACCGACAAAGGAATACAGCTTTGCAACGAGATTCTCATGTATCCCCTAAAAATTCTGCCGGTAACCGAATCGGATATTCGCCTTGCTATCGAATTGGTTGAAGAATATGAGGCTAGCGGAGTCACGCCTCGTGATGCGGTTCATGCTGCCATCCTGAAGAACAACGGCATTCAAGAACTAATCAGCGCTGATAAAGATTTCGATAGTTTCGATTTTATAACCAGAATCGATCCAAAAGATTACACTCCCCCAAATCAGTAATTTCAGAGTTGTCGGATTTTTTAGAAAATGTCCTGGAGCGCAGGTGTGGGGTGTGTTTTGTTTGGAACCCTTGTTTTTGCTAGGCCTATGAGTGATTGAACATTTTTTGCACGTTAAGCGTTCAAAGACTATACTAAGCGTTAGTT
>CAYQOI010000118.1:0-5129 GCA_964419085.1 uncultured Cytophagia bacterium
CATCGGGCCGGAAGGTGGGCACCTCCACCTCCAACGCCTGGTCTTTCGTGGAAACCTGAAAGTCCAGTCTGCGCAAGGTGTCTTCGATCTTTGGAACAGGAACGGTCACGCCCAGGACGCTCGTCACGCGCTGAGGTCTGAGCGTGACACGAGCGTTTTCGATGCGGGACGGATACGCGTCCACAAAGCTCGAGCTTACCGTGCCTCCGGTCAATTCCGCGATCAACTGCGCCGCCCGATGGAGCGCGTAAGGCGCGCCGTTGGGATCCACCCCGCGCTCGAACCGCCGCGAGGCCTCGGTAACAATGCCCAAAGCCTTGGCAGTCCGCCGAATGTTGGTGGGATCGAAATAGGCGCTTTCCAGCAGCACGTTTGCGGTCTTCTCGGTGACCTCGGAATTCTCCCCGCCCATCACGCCGCCGATGGCAACGGGCTGCCTGGCATCGCAAATGAGCAGGCACTCCGAATTCAACGTACGCACCACACCGTCCAGGGTGGTGAAGCGCTCCCCTTCCGCCGCACATTTGACATTGATTTCACCGCCTGCCAACAGGTCGTAGTCAAACGCGTGCAACGGCTGTCCCGTTTCCATCATCACATAGTTGGTCACGTCGACGACATTGTTGATGGAGCGGATACCCACAGCCTCGAGTCGGTGCGCCAACCTCCACGGCGACGGTCCTATTTTCACGCCGCTGATGTAACGCGCGGTGTAGCGCGGGCACTTTTGCGCATCTATGATATTGACCCGGATGTAGTCCGAGGTCTGCGCCTGGGTTTCCTTCAAACGGATATCCGGCTTTCGCAGCTTTGTCCCACACGCCGCGGCAATTTCCCGGGCAATGCCGATGACTCCAAAGCAGTCGGGGCGATTCGGGGTCACATCGATGTCCAGCACGACGTCTCCCCTGCCCAGGGCGTCCTGCAGCCGTTTGCCAAACTCCACGTCGTCGTCCAGGACCATGATGCCCTGGCCGCGACTGCTGATGCCAAGCTCGGCCTCGGAACAGATCATCCCTTCCGACCTGACCCCGCGAATCGTCGCGCTCTCGATAACCCGACCATCCGGCAGCCGGGTACCGGCTTTGGCCACCGGCACCTTTTGCCCAACTTGCACGTTGGGTGCGCCGCACACCACAGACAGATGCTCGGTGCCGATATCGACATCGCAGACCCACAGTTTCTCGGCATTTTGGTGTCGCACTTTTCTGGTTACTCGACCCACCACCACACCGTCAAAATCCCACGACAGCGCATCGACGGCATCCACCTCGAAGCCCAACATCGTGAGTGTCTGGACCAGATCGTCCGGGCTCAGATCAAATTCGGCGTACGTTTTCAGCCAGTTGTAAGTGACCTTCATTGGATCCCGACAAGAAACATTTCAGAACTGTCGCAAGAAGCGCATGTCGTTTTCAAAAAAGTACCGGATATCGTCTATTTGGTAGCGCATCATCGTGATGCGCTCAACACCCATGCCCCACGCAAATCCGGTAAACTCCTCGCTGTCGTAGCCGACATATCCGAAGACCGCAGGGTCCACCATGCCACAGCCCGAGATTTCCAGCCAGCCACTGTTTTTGCAAACGCGGCAGCCCTTTCCGCCGCAAATGACGCATGAAAAGTCGTACTCGGCGCTTGGCTCTGTGAATGGAAAGAAGCTGGGCCGGAATCGTACCTGAATGTCCGGGCCAAAAAGCTGGCGAGCGAACGCCAGCAACGTCCCTTTCAGATGCGCAAAGGTGATCCCCCGATCCACCACCAGCCCTTCGACCTGATGGAACTCCGGTGAATGCGTCGCATCGGGCGTGTCCTTGCGGAAACAACGGCCGGGCGCGATGATGCGCACCGGAGGCGGGCCTTTTTCCATGGTCCGGATCTGCACCGGTGATGTGTGCGTCCGGAGCACCATGCCGTCTTCCAGGTAAAACGTGTCTTGTAGGTCGCGCGATGGATGGTCCTTAGGGATGTTCAGCGCTTCGAAATTGTAGTAGTCGGATTCCACCAGCGGACCGGTTTCGATGGAAAAACCCATGCCGACGAAAATCTCCTTTATCTCCTCCAGGGTTTTCATCAGCGGGTTCTGGTAGCCGAAATCGGGAACCGTGCCCGGCAAGGTCAGGTCGATGAACTCCTCGTGTTTGCCGGAGCGCTCGGCAAGGGCGGCACGTTTGCGCTCCACGGCCTCCTGAATATCCGCCTTGAGTCGGTTCAGGGCGTCACCGAGGGCCGGGCGGTCTTCCGCCGGAAGGGCGCTCATTTTCCTGAAGTACTGCGAAACGAGGCCCTCTTTGCGACCCAGGAAGCGGATGCGCACCTGCTCCAGTTCCTGAGCAGTCAGCTCTTTCGAAATGGATTCATCGAAAGAGCGTTGCAGCTCTTTGAGCTCGCTGAGAACCGTGTCGAGCGAATCCGCCATGCGATTCAGTTTTGCGCCAAGTCGACGAGGCGCTTGAATGTTTCCGGCTCGGAGACCGCGAGATCTGCAAGGATTTTGCGGTCGATATCGACGTTATTGCGCCGCAGTCCGTTTATGAAGGAAGAATAATTCATTCCGTTCTGACGCACGGCGGCATTGATTCGGGCAATCCAGAGACGGCGGAAGTCCCGTTTTCTCTGCCGGCGGTCCCGATACGCGTACTGCAACGCCTTGTCCACGCTTTCCATCGCGCTGCGCAGCAGCTTGCTCTTGGCCCCGCGGTATCCCTTGGCCTGTTTCAGTACCTTTTTCCGCCTTCGATGTGAGGGGACGCTATATTTCGATCTTGGCATCTTTCCTCCTGGTTTTTACGCTACCATTCGACGTACGCGACGCTCATCGGACGCGGCGATCAGCGTCGAAGTCCTGAGATTCCTCTTTCGTTTGCGCGTCTTTTTGGTCAAAATATGGCTCTTGTAGGCCTTGTAACGTTTTATTTTGCCAGAGCCCGTGCGCTTGAACCGTTTCGTCGCGCCGCGATTGGATTTCATCTTTGGCATCGCTTCTCCTACGTGGTTATTTCTTGGTTAAGTACATGATCATGGTTCTGCCTTCCATCACAGGCTCGCGCTCCAGCTTTGCCACGTCTTCCAACTCCGCGGCCATCCGCTCCAGAAGCGAACGAGCGAAATCCTGGTTAGCAAGCTCTCGACCTCTGAACAGAACCGTGGCCTTCACTTTGTTGCCTTTTTCCAGAAACTTGCGCGCGTTGTTTGTCTTGAAGTTGAAGTCATGCTCCTCGATTTTCGGTCGCAACCTGATCTCTTTCACCTGGATGACATGCTGCTTTTTCTTGGTGACGCGCTCCTTCTTGCTCAGCTTGTATTTGTACTTGCCGTAATCCATTATCTTGCAGACGGGTGGGTCTGCGTCCGGAGCGACTTCCACGAGGTCGAGGCCTCGTTCTTGCGCCGAAGCGATCGCGGTGGCAGTCTCCAGGATTCCCACCTGGGTTCCCTCTTCGTCGATGACCCTGACCTTCGGCGCCCGTATCTGGTTATTTATGCGAGGCGGCTTTTTTTTGATGATTCGATCCTTTCAAATAAGTTCAACTGGTTTTTTCTTCGATTTCCCTGGACAGCCTGGCAATAAACTCATTGAGTTCGACTTTGCCTAAATCACCTTCTCGACGTTTGCGCACCGCGACCTGCCCGCTCGAAGCCTCTTCTTTGCCCACGATCAGCATATACGGCACCTTGTGGGTTTCGGCTTCCCGTATCTTGTACCCGATTTTCTCGTTTCGTTCGTCCAGCTCCACACGGAAATCTGCATCTCGCAGCCGCTGGTAAACTTGTCGGGCATACGGGAGATAATCATCCGAGATGGGCAAGACCACAACCTGTACCGGCGCCAGCCAGGTGGGAAATGCCCCGGCAAAGTGTTCGATCAAAATACCAATGAAGCGTTCCAACGACCCGAACGGCGCGCGATGGATGACCACAGGGCGGTGTTTCTGGTTGTCGCTGCCCACATACTCCAGTTGGAAGCGTTCCGGCATGACATAATCCACCTGCACTGTCCCGAGCTGCCAATTGCGCCCCAGGGCATCGCGAATGATGAAATCGAGCTTCGGCCCGTAAAACGCTGCCTCACCAAGGGCGACCTCGTAATCCAACTTCTGCGCGTCCGCGGCCTCCCGGATGTCGTGCTGGGCCCGTTCCCAGAGCTCATCGCTACCCCCGTATTTTTCCTTGTCATCCGGGTCGCGAAATGAAAGCTGGGTTTTGAAATCCTGGAACCCAAGCGTCTTGAACACCAGTTGGATCAGGTCGATGACATCGCAAAGTTCTGATTTGAGCTGATCCTGCCGCACAAACATGTGGGAGTCGTCTACGGTGAATCCGCGCACCCGAATCAGGCCGTTCAACTCGCCGGATTGCTCGTAGCGATAAACCGTGCCAAATTCCGCCAGGCGCACCGGAAGGTCGCGATAGCTTCTGGGCTTGGCCGCGTAGATCTGAAAATGGTGCGGACAGTTCATCGGTTTGAGCAAATATTCTTGCTCGTCGCTTTTGAGCGGCGCGAACTGGCTGTCTTTGTAGTACGGATAGTGGCCGCTGGTCTTGTAAAGCTCGATGTTCCCGATGTGTGGCGTTACCACCGGCAGGTAGCCGCGTTTCCGCTGCTCTTCGCGCAAAAACGATTCCAACGTTTCGCGTATCACCGTCCCTTTGGGCAGCCAGAGCGGCAGCCCGCTTCCCACCTTCGGGGTGAGCAAAAACAGCTCCAGGTCCTTACCCAGCTTCTTGTGGTCCCGGCGTTTCGCCTCTTCGAGATTGTGCAAGAACTGCTCGAGCTGCTGCTTGCTGGGGTATGATATTCCGTAGATGCGTTGCAGCATTTTGTTCTTTTCGCTGCCGCGCCAGTACGCCCCCGCGATGTTGAGCAACTTGAAATACTTGACCCGCCCGGTGGAAGGAATGTGAGGCCCCCGGCAAAGGTCGATGAACTCGCCTTCGGCGTAAACACTGGGATGGTTGTCCTCCAGGTCCCGCAACAGCTCCAGTTTATATCGATCACCGCGCTTCTTGAAAAGCTCGATAGCCTCTTCCTTGCTCAACTCGTCGCGCTGGAAAGGGCGGTCCGCGTCGATGATCTCCTGCATCTTCTTTTCGATACGAGCGAGTTCCTCCGGAGTGATGCGAGTGTT
>CAYQOI010000118.1:5139-7598 GCA_964419085.1 uncultured Cytophagia bacterium
ACATCGATATCGTAATAAAAGCCGTTTTCGATGGCCGGTCCCACGCCGAATTGTGCCTCCGGAAAGAGCTCCTTCACCGCATGCGCCATGATGTGCGAGGTGCTGTGCCAGTAGGTTTCCAGCCCTTCAGGATCATCATAGGTGATCAGGCGCAGTGTGGCATCCTCGGTGATGGGCCGATTTAGATCCACCAGCCGGTCATTCACCTTGGCCACGATGGCCTTGCGGCGCAGCGACTGGCTACCGATCTCCTCGATGATGTCTTGCGGCCGAACACCCTTTGGATAAGTCTTGCTTTTTCCGTCGGGAAATGTGATCTTGACCGTGTCCACCGTAAACCCTTTCCCCAAAAATAAAGAGTGGGCGCTACTGGATTTGAACCAGTGACCCCTTGCATGTCAAGCAAGTACTCTAACCAACTGAGCTAAGCGCCCGATGACAAAAACATACAAAAAAAGCGCACCGGCAAACAGTTGGTGACGCTCTTTACACCTATTGGTTTATTTCACTACAACAAATACGTGAGCTTTTCCAGTTCGACTTCCGGCAAAGGCCCGATTACGCACCAAAGGAAAATCTCGCTTTTACACGGTCTAATGTACAAGGAAATGGACAAAAAGTCAAGATTTTTTTGGGACCCCGAACACGCCAGCATCCACCTGCTGGTCGGCATGGTAGGAGCTCCGCACCAGCGGACCGGATTCCACGTGTCGAAAGCCCATCGCCTTCCCTTGGTCCTTCAAGTAAGCAAACTCATCCGGGTGAACGTACCGCTGCACCGGTAAATGGGCTTTTGTGGGCTGCAGATATTGGCCGAGAGTCAGAATATCGACACCAACGCCGCGCAGATCCTGCATCACTTGAAGCACTTCCTCGGTGCTTTCCCCGAGCCCGAGCATCAAGCCCGATTTGGTCAGCATCCCGCGGCGTTTGGAAAAACGCAGCACTTTCAAAGTCCAGCCATAGTTGCCCTGAGGTCGCACAGAGCGATAGAGTCTCGGGACGGTTTCGGTGTTGTGGTTGAGGATGTCCGGCCGTGCCGCGATGACGATCTCCAGCGCCTTTTCGTCGCCTTTGAAGTCCGGGATGAGGACTTCCACACGACAACCCGGCACCTGGCGTCGAATCTCACGGATGGTCTCGGCAAAGATGCCCGCGCCACCGTCAGGGAGCTCGTCCCGGTTTACAGAGGTAATCACCGCGTGGCTCAGGGACATTTTCTTCACCGCCTCACCCACGCGACGGGGTTCATCCCGGTCGAGATACGGCGGCTTGCCGGTTTTCACCGCACAGAAGCCACAACTGCGGGTACAGACGTCCCCTAGAATCATGAACGTGGCGGTGCGCCGGGCCCAGCATTCCGCGAGGTTCGGACAGCGTGCTTCTTCGCACACGGTGTGCAGTCCGTTGTTCTGCACGATGCCTCGCACCGCCTGGTAGCCGGGACCGGAAGGCAATCGAACCTTGAGCCACTCGGGTCTCCTCTCGCGCGTTGCGACAGCCTCTTTTTCTGTAACGATGTTTAGCACGTCAGCCTCAAACGATGTTGGTGGTGTCAAAGTTCGTCAGGTAGTGGGCGATGCGCTCCAAAAACTGCCCACCCAAGGCGCCGTCTACAATCCTGTGGTCGAAAGAAAGCGATAGGTACATCATGTCACGGATTGCGATGGCCTCGTTGATCACGACCGGCCTTTTCTGGATCGCACCGACGCCCAAAATGGCCACCTGCGGTTGGTTGATGATGGGCAGCCCCATGAGACTGCCGAACACGCCCATGTTCGTGATGGAAAACGTGCCGTCCTGCACCTCGTCGGGCTTGAGCTTCTTGCTCCGGGCCCGCTGCGCCAGATCGTTTACCGCGCGGGCAATTCCCACCAGGTTCAAGCTGTCCGCCTGCTTGACCACGGGGACGATCAGGCCGTGATTTTCCAGCGCGACGGCCACACCGATATTGATATATTTCTTACGGACGATCTTGTCGCCCTGGACCGAACTGTTGACCAGCGGAAAATCCAGCAACGCTTTTGCACAGGCCTGCACGATGAAAGGCGTGTAGGTGAGTTTCGTGCCAAACTTCCGTAGGAATTCCTCTTTGTGCTGCGTGCGGAAGCGCACCAGGTTGGTCATGTCGGCCTCGCTCACCGCAAAAACATGGGGAGAAGTCTGCACACTGCGCACCATGTGTTCTGCGATGGATTTTCGCATGTTGTCCATGGGGATGATTTCGATGCGCTCATCCGCGAATTCGGGCTGCGTGGGCGGGGTGTACGCCGCGACTTCGGGCCGCGCCACCCCGGTCTTGCGCTGCTGCAGATAAGCAAGCAGATCTTTTTTCGTCACCCTCCCCTTGGCGCCGGTGCCCTGGATTTGTTCCAATTCCTCCAGGGGGATGTTTTCTGCACGCGCGATGCTCCGAACCAGGGGCGAAAAGAAGCGTCGACCCTGCCGGTCGGTTCGCG
>CAYQOI010000118.1:7608-8813 GCA_964419085.1 uncultured Cytophagia bacterium
GCATGGTTGCGACGCCGACATGGTCGCCGGCCGGTTGCGACGCAAGCTGGGTGGATGGTTCTGCCACCGGCGGTGGTGGAGGTGCCGTTACCTGCGGAGCCGGTTGGCTGGCAGCCGGCGCTTCGGCGGGGGCCGAAGGTGCGGCGGGCTTTTCTTCGGCCGCGGCGGCCTCGCCTTCGGTCTCGAGCTCTGCGATGACCGACCCGACTTTGACGGTCTCCCCCTCTTTGGCCAACAGCTTCTTTACGATCCCTGTGTGGGGAGAAGGGATCTCCGAGTCAACCTTATCGGTGCTGATTTCCAGGATGATCTCGTCACGTTCGACCTTTTCCCCTTCTTTTTTCAACCACTTTATGATCGTGCCCTCAGCGATGCTTTCGCCCATCTGAGGCATGACCATGTTCACTTTAGCCATACGACTTCTCTCTCCATCGTTGATTAGTCCTCTACTGCAATTCTTTTGAGCTTTGGAATTCTTTCGTAAATTTCGGAAAAATTAGGCCCATTCCCCGGCAATTGCCGGACCAGTTCAAGGCAGATCTCAACACCTGCCAACAGGCCGGAGACGTCGATCTCCGCATGCGTAGGACGGTAGTCCCGAAGCTTCTGCAGGCCTTTTGACAACTGGCTTTCCGCCCCTTTGGCATTCTTCATCATCAGGTGGTAAAATCCTGTCGCAAGTTGCACCAGACCCTGGTAAAAAAGCTTGTCGGCCTCCCGGTGGTCGATCCACAATTCTTCGAACGCGTCATGGGCTTCAAAAAAGTAGCCTGCGTTGAAATATTCGATCCCCTGCGTGAAAAGTGCCTCTTCCATGAGCCGTCACATCTTGAGACTGATGGCCACGCCATCGCGCAGCGGTACAATGGTGCTCACCCACTCCGGCGACTGAAACAACGACGCGGTGTACTTCAAAATACCCTGCGTTTGGGCGTCCGGTTCCCGTTCCAGCACGCGACCGTGCCAAAACATGTTGTCGGTGATGAGCACTCCGCCGGTTCGCAATCTGGGGGAAATCACCTCCAACGCCTCGGGGTAACGCTCCTTCTCGATATCGTTGAACACGATGTCGAACTGTTCGTCGGCAGCCCGCAGAATCTGGCAAGCATCTCCTGTGCGAAACTCCGCCTTCTCTCCCACCTCGCCGCGGTCAAAATAGTTGCGCGCCCGCTGTAGATTTTCCGAGGATGTATCGGTCAGAATGA
>CAYQOI010000119.1:0-165 GCA_964419085.1 uncultured Cytophagia bacterium
CCTCCTACTACTTGCTCGGCACGCTGATCAACGTTTCCATCGCCCTCCTCCTGGCCCTGGTCGCCAGAAATCTGGTCCTGTGGTTGCGCTCGAGCTGAATCGCTCCTCCTTACACCACCAGATTCACCAGCCTCCCGGGAACCACGATCACCTTGCGCACCGGCT
>CAYQOI010000119.1:175-3214 GCA_964419085.1 uncultured Cytophagia bacterium
TTTCATCGATTCGTCAGATCAACAAAAAAAGATCGAGGAAAATCCCTCCTACTACTTGCTCGGCACGCTGATCAACGTTTCCATCGCCCTCCTCCTGGCTCTGGTCGCCAGAAATCTGGTCCTGTGGTTGCGCTCGAGCTGAATCGCTCCTCCTCACACCACCAGATTCACCAGCCTCCCGGGAACCACGATCACCTTGCGCACCGGCTTGCCTTCCAGTTTCACCTGAATTTCAGCCAACGCGCGTTTTTCCAGTTCCGCCTTGTCGGTGGCAAGCGCAGTGGGCACCACCAGATGGCCGCGCAGTTTCCCGTTCACCTGAATCACGATGGTCTTCTCATCGCGTACCAGAGCCGCCTCGTCCCACGCGGGCCACGGCTGCTGCAGCACGGCGCTCTCATGCCCGGCCAGCCGCCACAACTCTTCGGCAATGAACGGTGTAATAGGGGAAACGAGCAAGATCAAGACCTCAACCGCCCGTTTGAACAGCACCGGGTTCATGTCGTGCTTTTTCGTCTCAACGCCGTTTGCGTAATCCTGAATCTCGTTGCTCAACTCCATGATCGCGGCCACCGCAGTGTTGAAATGAAAGGTCTGAAAGTCTTTGGTCACGGAATGGATCCGTTCGTTCACCACGTGCCAGAGCTGCTTATCCCGCTTGTTCAGCGCATCCAGGTCGATTTCTTCTGCCGGCGTGCCACTGATGAGCTCGCGATGGGTTTGTACCAACGTCCACAGACGGTTCAGAAAACGGTAGCCGCCGCGGACGCCTTCTGCGCTCCATTCGATTTCCCGCTCAGGGGGGCCCATGAACAGGGTGTACAAGCGCTCGGTGTCGGTACCGAATTCCTCGATGATGTCCGTGGGCGCGATGGTGTTCTTCTTGGACTTGCTCATCTTCGCGAGCTCTTTGATCAAAGGCTTGCCATCGTGCGGGCAGCGGTCGCCTTCCTGAACCTCCCCCGGCGGAATCCAGCCGTGTTGCTTGCAGCGGTAGGCCATGTGGGTAATCATGCCTTGAGTGAACAACCGGCTGAACGGCTCGCTGAAGTTCACCAGCCCCATATCTCGCAGTGCCTTGGTCACGAAGCGCGCGTAGAGCAAGTGCAAGATCGCGTGCTCGATCCCCCCGACGTACTGGTCCACCGGCAGCCACGCGTTGACCAGGTCAGAATCGAAGATTTTCTCATCGTCGTCGGGCGAGAGGTAGCGCAAAAAGTACCACGAGGAATCCACAAAGGTGTCCATCGTATCGGTGTCGCGGCGGGCCGGAGCGCCACAACCCGGGCAGGTGGTTTCATAAAACGCAGGAATAGCCGCCAAGCCCTTTTTGCCCAAAAACTCTACCTCAGGCAACAACACCGGCAGGTCCTCCTCCGGAACCGGAATGATGCCGCACGCGTCGCAGTGGACCATGGGAATGGGCGTGCCCCAGTAGCGCTGTCGGGAAATCAACCAATCGCGCAGGCGATAGTTGACTTCCCGCTTCCCGAATCCCTGCTCCTCGAAGTGTGCGATAAATTTATCGATGGTCGCCTTACCTGCTGGCTGGCCGTCGAAAGGCCCGGAGTTGACCATCACCCCTTCGTGGGGATAGGCCTCCGTCATGGTGTCCGGGTCGAGCTTTTCACCCTCGGGTTGAATGACCACCGCGACCGGCAAGTCGAACTTACGGGCAAACTCCAGGTCGCGCTGGTCGTGGGCCGGAACCGCCATGATCGCGCCGGTACCGTAGCCCATCAAAACGTAGTCCGCGGTCCAGATGGGGATCTTCGCGCCGGTCGCGGGGTTGATCGCGTACACGCCGAGAAACTCCCCCGTCTTGGTTCGTTCCGCGGTCTGGCGCTCGATATCGCTCTCCGCGAGCGCCATCTGCACGTAAGCCTGCACCGCGTCTTTGCGCGTCGGAGCGGTGAGCTTTTCCACCAGCGGATGTTCC
This sequence comes from uncultured Cytophagia bacterium, assembly GCA_964419085.1. Taxonomy (GTDB): domain Bacteria; phylum Zhuqueibacterota; class Zhuqueibacteria; order Oceanimicrobiales; family Oceanimicrobiaceae; genus CAYQOI01. The sequence continues at coordinate 2,115 of CAYQOI010000119.1, forward strand.
GGAGCCAGCACCATGAAGGTGGCGCCGTAAAGGGTGTCCGGCCGGGTGGTGAACACCTCGATCTCGTCGGCGGAGCCCTCCACCTTGAACCGGATGAGCGCGCCTTCACTCCGCCCGATCCAGTTGCGCTGCATCACTTTCACCCGCTCCGGCCAGTGTTCCAACTTGTCCAGGTCATCCAGCAATTCTTGCGCGTACGCGGTGATTTTGAAGAACCACTGGGTGAGATTCTTCTTGGTCACCGCCGCGTGGCAGCGTTCGCACGCGCCGTCCACCACCTGCTCGTTGGCCAGCACGGTGTCGCAATCGGGGCACCAGTTCACCAGGGAGGCCTTACGGTAGGCCAACCCGCGTTTGAAAAACTGGATGAACAACCACTGATTCCATTTGTAGTAGGCCGGGTCACAGGTGGCCAGTTCCCGGCGCCAGTCGAAGACCACGCCCCACTGCCGAAACTGTTTCCTGAAGGTCTCGATGTTCTTGTACGTCCACTCTTTGGGATGAACCCCGCGGTCGATGGCGGCATTTTCCGCCGGCAGGCCGAAGGCGTCGTACCCCATGGGGTTGAGCACGTTGTAGCCGTTCATGATGAGATAGCGGCAGAACGCATCTCCGATGAGCCAGTTGCGCCCGTGTCCCACATGCATCTCGCCTGAAGGATAGGGGAACATATTCAGGTAATACATCTTCTTGCTGGTGTTGCTCAGGTCCGGTTCAAAGAACCCCTGCTCCCGCCAGAAATCCCGCCATTTTTCCTCGATCTTTTTGAAATCGTAGGGGTCGCTCATTTTCACCCAAACTCCTCGTGTGCTTTTTTTGTTGAAATTCTTCTGACCATCGCTTAAATTGCTCCCGATTCAAACCGAGACCAAAACGGAGCGCATTCGAGTGGCTCAAGGCTACCAAATTTAAAAACTTAATCAGAATTTGCAAGCGAATTCAATCTCCTACCCGGAACCACACAAGCTGCACCGGAACCCTTTTTTCTCGACCTGTCCATTTGTGATGATGCTGCTTTTGCTCTTCTCGGGCTTTGTCTCGCCGTTGCGGTCTCAGGGCCGGGGCTTCGGCATCGGCGCGATCGTCGGGGAGCCCACGGG
>CAYQOI010000119.1:3224-8758 GCA_964419085.1 uncultured Cytophagia bacterium
CATGAAGAACTGGCTGAGCCGTGACACCGCACTGGACATCGCCCTGGCGTGGTCCTTCGAGGGAGACAACTCCTTTACCATCCACGGCGACTATCTCACCCACCGGTTCCATCTGATCTCGGTACGCAAAGGCCGGCTGCCGGTTTATTTCGGCCTCGGCGGCCGAATCAAATTCGACGGAGACGACATAAAAGTGGGCATCCGGGTCCCGGTGGGCCTGAACTATCTTTTCGAAAACGCGCCGCTGGACCTCTTCCTGGAAGTCGTCCCGCGACTGGAACTCGTGCCCGACACGGAAGTCAATCTCAACGCGGCTGTGGGAATCCGTTACTTTTTCGGCCGCTGATTTTCCTAATCCACCGATGTAAGGTCCTGTATGATGAAAAACATATTTCGTGTAACCCTGCTGCTTCTTGTTTTGCTCCTGGCTTTGCGCGAAAGCGCGGTTTACGGCCAGGCCCAAAAGTCAAATCGACCGGTTATCGACCTCCAGCAGAAGCTTCCCACCGACCCCAAGATCACCGTGGGCCGCTTGAAAAACGGCCTGCGCTACTACATCCGCGAAAACAAGAAACCGGAGGCCCGCGCGGAGCTGCGTTTGGTGGTAAACGCCGGCTCGGTGCTGGAGGACGACGACCAGCGGGGTCTGGCCCACTTCGTGGAGCACATGGCGTTCAACGGCACCAAACATTTCGCCAAGCAGGAGATCGTCGACTACCTGGAATCCATCGGGATGCGTTTCGGGCCCGACATCAACGCGTACACCAGCTTCGATGAGACCGTTTACATGCTGCAGGTTCCCACCGATACGGCAGAGGTACTGGAAACCGCGTTTCAGATCCTCGAGGACTGGGCGCACAACCTCAGTTTCGATGAAACAGAAATCGACAAGGAGCGAGGGGTCGTGATCGAGGAGTGGCGCCTGGGACGCGGCGCGGCCGCACGCATCCGCGACAAGCAATTCCCCATCCTCCTCAAAGGGTCTCGCTACGCCGAGCGCTTGCCCATCGGCGACAAAGACGTTCTGGAGCACGCCTCCTACGACGCGCTGCGACGTTTTTATCGGGACTGGTACCGTCCGGACTTGATGGCGGTGGTGGCGGTAGGCGATTTCGACAAGGAAAAGATCAAAAAGCTCGTCCAGAGACACTTTTCGCGGCTGAAGATGCCCGAGCATCCCAGAGAGCGGGTGCTTTACCCCGTGCCCGATAATCCCGGCACCCTGTACGCCATCGCGTCCGACCCCGAGGCCACCGGGAACAACGTCGGCGTCTACTTCAAGCTCGACGTGGGCGAACAGCAGACCGCCGGGGCCTACCGCACCTCCCTGGTCGAGAGCCTCTACAACCGCATGCTGAACAACCGGCTGCGCGAGCTCCTCAAAACGCCGACGCCGCCTTTTTTGGTGGGCTTTTCCAGCAAGGGCAGGTTCATCCGCACCAAGGAGTTCTACGTGCTCGGGGCGTCGGTGAGGAACAACGGCATCGACACCGGGTTGGAGGCGCTCCTGACCGAAGCGTTGCGGGTCAAAAAACACGGCTTCACCCAATCGGAACTGGAGCGAGAAAAGGCCGAAATGCTGCGAGGCATCGAAAGAGCCTACAACGAGCGCGACAAGTCCGAATCGGCCAGCTACGCTGCGGAGTACATCCGCAATTTCCTCATCGATGAGCCCCTCCCCGGCATCGAATATGAGTTCATGTTGTACAACACGTTTGTTCCCGGCATTGAGCTTCAGGAAGTCAATCAGCTTGCGCAAAAATGGGTACACGAGGAAAACCGGGTGGTCATGGTGAGCGTGCCTGAAAAAGAGGGAGTCGCACGGCCCACCGAGCAAGAGTTGGCCGATGTCTTCCGCAAAGTCGAAACCAAGGAGATCGCGGCCTACGAGGACAAAATGGCCGACCGGCCTCTGGTGGAAAAGGTGCCGCAGCCCGGGGAGATCGTCGAATCCAGGACGCTGGAAAAACTCGGCCTCACCGAGTGGAAGCTGTCCAACGGGGTTACGGTGGTGCTCAAGCCCACGGATTTCAAGAACGACGAGGTTCTGTTCAGCGCGTTCAGTCCGGGCGGCACGTCACTGGTCGCGGATGAGAACTACATCCCCGCGGTTTCCGCCGCGTCCATCATCCGCGAAGGCGGCGTCGACGGCTTCGACCAGATCGCGCTGCAAAAAAAGCTGGCGGGCAAAATCGTCAACGTCTCGCCCTGGATCGACGCGCTGCAGGAGGGGCTTTCCGGCAGCGCATCTCCCAAAGACCTGGAGACGCTGTTTCAATTGATCTATCTCTACTTCACCGCTCCCAGAAAGGACAGCGTCGCGTTCAAGTCGTTTCAGTTTCGCATCAACGGCTTTATTCAAAATCGCCACGCCAGCCCGGAGGCCGCGTTCCAGGACACCATCCAGGTGACCATGGCCAGGCATCACTTCCGCGCGCGGCCCTGGACCGAAGAGGTCCTCAAAGAATTGGATCTGGAGCGTTCGTTCCGCATCTACCAGGACCGTTTCGCAGACGCTAGCGACTTCACCTTCATTTTCGTGGGACATTTCGATCCCGAGGCCATCAAACCGCTGGTGCTCACCTACCTGGGGAGTCTACCCGCCCTTCGCCGGCACGAGACCTGGCGGGACGTGGGCATCCGCCCGCCGAAAGGCGTGGTTACCAAAGAAGTGCACAAGGGTCTGGAGCCGAAGAGCGAGGTGAGCCTCATCTTCACCGGGCCGTTCGCGTGGAACAGGCAAAACCGCTACGATTTAAACGCCATGACCACCGTCCTGCGCATCAAGTTGCGGGAGATTCTGCGGGAGGAATTGAGCGGCACCTACGGCGTGGGCGTCTGGTCCTCGGCCTCGCGTTATCCTGACCAAGAGTACAGCGTGCACATCGCGTTCGGCTGTGCCCCCGACCGGGTCGAGGAGCTCACCCGGATGGTCTTCAAAGAAATCGACAGCTTGAAAACGTTCGGGACCACCGAAAAGTACTTGCAAAAGGTCAAAGAAACGCAGCGCCGCGAACGCGAAACCGCGCTGAAGGAAAACGGCTTCTGGCTCAGGTCGCTGCGTTCGGTGTATTTCCACCGCGCTGACCCCATGAACATCTTGAATTACGACACGCTCATCGACAACCTCACGCTGGAGGATATTCAAACCGCGGCAAGGCGCTATCTGAACACCGAGAACTATGTGCGCGTGGTCCTTTATCCCCGGGCACAAGAAGAGAACAGCGGACAGGAGAAAAAACCATGAACAAGGAATACTCGTCATTTCGCGAGTTTTATGCGTTTTACCTGTCGGAGCACAGCAATCCTACCTGCCGGCGGTTACACTTCTTGGGGAGCGCATTGGTTCTGCTCACGCTGGGCTATGCCGTGGCGACCGCATCCTGGCTGCTGCTGTTGGCCCTGCCGGTCGTAGGCTACGGATTCGCCTGGGTGGGGCACTTCTTTTTTGAAAAGAATCGACCCGCCACCTTCAGCTATCCGCTCTACAGCTTGATGGGCGATTGGGTGATGTTCAAAGATATTCTCACCGGCAAGATCCCGTTTTGAACAGGCATCCCCCGGCTGCGCAGCTCACATGAAATTCAAAGACCATTTTTCCGGACACGCGGACCAGTACGCGCGCTTTCGTCCCACCTACCCGAAATCGCTGTTCGCGTTTCTCGCCGAGATCTCGCCGGGAACGCGGCGCGCCTGGGATTGCGCGACGGGCAACGGACAGGCCGCGCAGGCCCTGGCGGAATTGTTCGAGGACGTGGTGGCCACCGACGCCAGCAAGGAACAGCTCGCCAATGCCGCGCCTCATCGCGGCCTCCACTACGTGGTCGCACAGGCTGAGCAGACGCCCCTACAAGACCACACAGTGGACCTGGTTACCGTAGCCCAGGCGGCCCACTGGTTCCACTTCGATGCGTTTTACCGCGAGGTCAGGCGGGTCCTGACCCCCGGAGGCATTCTCGGCCTCTGGGGCTACGACCTTCTCCATATCACGCCTGAGATCGACCGCCTGGTCCGCGAGCTGTATGAACAGGTGGACGCCTTTTGGCCGCCGGAACGAAAATGGCCCGAAGAGCACTACACCACCCTCCCCTTTCCGTTCCAGGAACTCGACCACCCCGCCTTCGAGATGGAGTCGCAGTGGACGCTAGGCCAGCTCCTCGGCTACCTCAACACCTGGTCTGCGACCCAGAGATTCATCGCTGCGAACGGGGTGAATCCCGTGGACCCCATGGTCCCACGATTGGAAGCCGCCTGGGGAGAGCCGGAACGCGTCCGGGTGGCGAGTTGGCCGCTGTTTTTGCGGATCGGGCGGGTGTAAAACGCGCCTTCATCGTGGTGGGCGGGATTCCGGGGAAGTGACATCTCGGAACATCAAATCGCTCCCTTTGACGGTAGGAATCCTCAACTGAGAAGGGGGCAGCCAACGCGGCCAGCGGGCACTCACGGGCTGGGTTTGGGGAAACGCCCACCACCGAACAGCAGGCGCACGTACGGACCGGTGATGCCCAGGTCGGGACCTCCCCCGACGTCCAGCCCTTCGAGGCTCCAGTCGCCCTTTACCGGCGCCAACACGTAACCCACGCGCAGCCCGACGACGAGCCCTCGCCTGTACGCCCCGTCCTCTCCGGTATAGAACGCGTACTCGGCGCCGAACCCCAGGTTGAGCAGAAGGCCGCCCGTGGAGAGGGTCGCGCCGCGTCTGGGATCCCTCAGGACGTCGTCGAACGTCAAACTTTCGGTGGGTCGAATCTTGAGGCTGAGACCCCCTCCTCCAAACCCGAACACCGGATAGACGCGCATCGGTCCGTCCGCCACGATCAGGTACCCGAGGTCAAAAAATCCGTACCCGGCCGTCAGGGAGGTTTTGAAATCGCCGCGGCGCCGGCTTCCGTCGGGGCTAAGCAGCCCGTGCCCTTCACCGCCCACCATGAGGCGGTTGAAAAAACCGTAGCCTCCACCACCCAACGACACGAAACCCTGGGAGAACGTCGGGTAGCCATGGCGAGAGAGCGCGGCGTTCAACGCGGAAAGACGCAGTTGGTGGCCCCCCACCATGAAATAGCCGCTACCCCCTCGCGACCGCTCCCTGGGGGTTGCCTCCGACGTTGAAGTCCAGATCAGCCAGCAAGAGCAAGCAAACAGAAAAAATGTCTTGAAATTCCTGGTGTTCATCGTGATTGGCCTCCGTACTCATTCTCGTCGTAAGGTTTGGAACGAATTCTTCACGCGCAGCGCCACAATTCCGATGCGACGTTCCCTGCAGAAAAGATACGATCCGTGCGGCATTAAGTGAAGGGGAAATCGGCCAATCGCGCTAAGGTTCGGTAAACGGTTGAAGCCGCGGCATCAAGGGAAGCCGCAGATGGCCACCCACGTCCGGAACCGCGGGGCAGCAGAGCGCCGCCGGTGACATCAGGTTGCTGATCTGCGATTCTTTATCTCGCTGAGACGCAGAATACACAGTTTTTTCTTTTACAACCGTTTACCTTTCTCAGCCATGAGTGTCTGGTTGAGTTTTGAAAATGAGCGTTTGC
>CAYQOI010000120.1:0-8746 GCA_964419085.1 uncultured Cytophagia bacterium
ATATGAATCAGGCCGGCGCGGCCACCGAGGGAAAGCTCACCGAGAAGAAGTCGGTGGCTGAAGCTTTGCTGGGCGGGCACGGTTCGCCCTACGTCGCGCAGGTCTCCATGGCAAACACGGGCACGCTGTACAAAGCCATCCTCGACGGCCTGTGCTATCGCGGCACCGCGTTCTTCCAGGTGTTCACCACCTGCCAGCCTGAGCACGGCGTGCCGGATTACGCCGCGCAGATGCAGGCGCAACGCATTCGAGACAGCCGCGGCATGCCGGAATTCATCTTCGACCCACAACTGGGCGAAACCTACCAGGAGGCGCTGAGCATCAAGGGTAACCCGTCACACAAGAGCGACTGGTACATCAAAAAGGCTCCGGTCACGAAAACTCCGTACGCCTACACCGTCGCGCACTGGGCGTTCACCGAGGCGCGTTTCAGACTGCACCACAAGGTGGTCAAAGAAGACGCGGTGAAGAACCTCATTCGGCTGGAAGACAAGTTGCAGTTGGTGACCATGGACGACGTGGTGCATCGCCGCTATCTCAACAAAGCGCACCGTTCTTACATCCCGGACTGGGGCGTCTACGCCGTGGACTACGCGGAAGATGGCTCGCCGGTCTATCACATCCTCTCCCGCCAGATGGTGATCTTCTGCGTCGAACGGCGCAAAGCCTGGCGCATTCTGCAGAGCCGGGCGGGAATCGTCAACGAAGACTACCTGGCCCAGAAGGAACTTCTCGCCAGACTCGACAGCGGAGAGCTCACCGTGGAGGAGGCGCTGCGCGGGCAATCTGACGGACAGCCTGCCGCCGAGAAAGAGCGGACTGCACAGCCGGCTTAGCGAGTTATCTCACGAACGGGGTTCCCGGCGGCGGAGAAGCGTCGCCGGGAAGACGCCGCACCAAACTTGCCTGGGGGAGTCGAAAACGGCATGCCTCGGGTGCCTTTTTGTGAGTCTCCTCCCCGGCCACCTCGACGAACGAGGGCGGGAATGCACCGCTCTCGTCCCAGACAAAGCCGTTTGTTAGGGCCTCTTAACAGGGTAAAACCAGAAAAAGTAAAAAGATACTTGATCCTTACTCTTTTTTTTTGTAACGTTTTTTGCAACTTTTTGGATGAGAAACATCAATTTGCTCGTTATAAAGAAATATACCTCAGTTTCTAGGGAAAGGTCCCGAAAGGTGAATGAAAATGGATTCATCGCACCGCGACAAATTGATGTTTGCCGAAGACACTCCGCCGGCTGATGACATCAGCCTTCAAAGTGCGCTCCCCCTCAGTCGTCTGGCAACGCAACTTGCGCACGACCTCAACGTGCCGCTGGCATCTATCCTGGCCTACGCCGAAGAACTCGTGGACCTCGCCAAAGAACGCTACGGGATCGATGGCTTCAACCAGATCGTCGAATACATCTCCATCATTCAGCAAGAAGCCAACCAGTGCAAAGAGATCGTCGAGAAGATGCTCACCTACGCCAAGGGACTGGAGATCAATCTGGAGATCGTCAATCTCCACGAAGTGATCGAGGAGTGCATTCAGAAGCAGGCGCTGACAGTTAACGACAAGCCAGTCAAGATCTGTCGCGAATTCGACACCCATGTACCGAACATTACTACCGACCCCACCGGTCTCCGCCAGGTGATCACCAATATTCTTTCCAACGCCTATGACGCTGTCGACGACAACGGTGAAATCGTCATCCGCACGCGTGGCCAGGACAAGGCTGTTCTGGTAGAGATCTCCGACAACGGCGCGGGCATCGACGAGGGGCACCTCGAACGTATCTTCGACCCCTTTTTCACCACCAAAGCTGCAGGCAAAGGCACGGGCCTTGGGCTGGCCATCTGCAACGGGATTCTGCAAACCCTGAAGGGGAGAATCACCGTCGAGAGCGAAAAAGGCAAAGGCACGTCATTCAAAATCTGGCTTCCCAAGAAAATCAAGGTCATTCTGACCTGAGTTCAAGCCGGGGGGCGAACTTTTGTCTTCTTTAAATCGTTGGAATCCAATGGGTATGTCCAAATACAGACCGACTCTGCTCATCGCGGATGACGATTCGAACTTCCGCAATGTGATCTCGAATCGGCTCGTCCGCCGCAACTACCAGGTGGCCATCGCGTACAACGGCGACCAGGCTCTGGAGCTCTGCCGCGAACACCATTTTGATGTCGCGCTGGTGGACCTCAAGCTGCCCGACATCAACGGCATGGATCTGGTAAAGAAGCTCAAGGGTCTGGATAGCCAGTTGGCCATCGTGATCATCACGGGGTACCCCTCGGTGGATACCGCGGTGCAGGCCATGACCGGCGGCGCGGCGTACTATCTCAAAAAGCCATTTCGTCTGGATGAGCTGGAAGAAATCTTGAACAAGCTGCTGTGGGAGGAAGAGCCACCGCAGCCGACCGAGGGCCATCCCGCGCGAGAGTCCATCGCGGCGCGGCTCCGTCGGGAAATCGTCGGGCGAAGCCGGGGCATCGAGGAAGTGCGGCGGATGATCCAAAAGGTAGCCGATTCGGAGGCCCCGGTGCTCATCGAAGGAGAGAGCGGTTCCGGGAAAGAGCTCGTGGCCCGGGCGCTGCATCATTCCAGCAAACGCGGCAACGATGCCTTCGTGACCATCAATTGTGCCGCGCTGCAAGAGAGTCTGCTGGAAAGCGAGCTCTTCGGTCACGTCAAAGGGGCGTTTACCGGCGCCATCAAAGACAAGAAAGGGTTGTTCGAGGTGGCCGCCGGCGGCACGCTGTTTATCGACGAGATCGGCGAGATGAGCCCAGGTCTGCAGTCGAAGCTCCTCAGAGCGCTGGACAGCGGGGAGTTCAGGCGGGTGGGCGATACGCGCAACATCTCGGCGCAGGTGCGTCTGGTGAGTGCAACAAATCGCAACCTGCGCCACGAAGTGCGCGACGGGCGTTTCCGCGAAGACCTGTTTTTCCGCATCAATGTGCTCACCATCACCATCCCGCCGTTGCGCGAACGCAAGGAGGACATCCCCTTGTTGGTGGACCATTTTCTTGACCGCTACGCGGCCAAGACCAACGAACGCAAAGAACTCAGTTCGTCGGCGTTGGAGTATCTCTGGCACTACCACTGGCCGGGCAACGTACGGGAGCTCTTCAACAACCTGGAGCGAGCAGTAGTGCTGACCTCCGATCGTGTGATCACGGAAAAAGATTTCCCCGCGATCATTCCCGAGCAAGACAGCTCGGTGGGACGCAGCGTGCATATCACGCCGCTCAAAGAGCTGGAAAAGAGCCAGATCAAACTCGCGCTCGAGGTCGAGGGGGGAAACAAGACCCGGGCCGCGGCCGCGTTGGGTGTCAGCCGGCGACAGTTGTACCGTTTGATGCACAAACACAAGATTTTCTGACGGAGCCGTGCGCAAGCGACACAGCCCATTTCCCCAAAGTGTGACAAATGAACACGGTGGCGGGCGCGGGCCGTTTGATAAAAGATTAACCTCATTAAAAAACAATAACATATACCTGTTGATATTTTGTTTAAAAACTGTAATCTTGGTATGAAATTTGCCAAAATTAAGGAGGTGGAATGCTGCAACCGGTGCCCTTGGAATTTTCAGCGAAGGAATCCGGTTACAGGAAATTGATGTTTTGCTCTCTGCAACGATGAGGCCCTGACATTTGTATAACAGATGGAGCGGCTCATCGTTCTGAACATATTTGGGAGGGAGTCATGAATGTCTTGCTGGTGAGCCCGCATCGCGGGAAAACGTACGAGTCTGTAGGCATCCGGGTACCTCCCCTGGGTCTGCTTTATATCGCGGGCGTGTTGCGAGCGGCGGGACACGATTTGGAACTCGACCTCTCCGAAGACGTGGAGAGTCAGGAGAACATAGATTTCAGCGGAGCGGACCTGGTCGGCATCACCAGCACGACATCCCAATTCAAGCAGGCCCTCCGAATTGCCAAATCCGCCCATGAAGCAGGCAAACTCGTGATCATGGGTGGCCCGCACCCAACCAGCTCTCCCGATGAAGCCCTGAAGTCCGGATACGTAGATTACGTCGTCCGCAGTGAAGGCGAAGCCACCGCGGTGGAGCTGCTGGAGGGAATTCAAGAATCCAACGGCAACTTCGATCCGTCGAAGGTGTTGGGCATTTCCTGGGTCGACAAAGAAAGCGGCGCCGTGGTGCACAATCCACCCCGGCCGTTTATCTGGGACCTGGACACCCTGCCCTATCCTGCGCGCGACCTGGGCGGCGACGTGATGTACTATCGCAACAAGGGCATCGATGGGCATATTTCGCCGACCATGATCACCACCCGCGGATGTCCCTATGGCTGTCGTTTCTGCGATGTGCACGTTCTGGCCGGCCGAAAATGGCGGGCTCGGAGTCCGAAGATGGTGGCCGACGAGATCGAACACCTGGTCGTGGAGTTCGGCGCGCAGGACATTCGCATTATGGATGACATCATCAATCACGACAACGAAGAACTGCACAAATTGCTGGATGCCATCATCGAGCGCAATTTCAACGTCACCTTCTGGGTGATGGGACGGGCCGATATGTTGCTCAAAGATCCGACCACCGCCGAAAAAATGGCTCAGGCGGGGGTTCGCACGATGTTTATCGGCATCGAGACACCCAGCAAACGTCTGCTCAAAACGTACCACAAAGGCGGAAAAGCCTCGGCCGACACCAGTGCACAAGCCGTGGAGTTGCTGCGCCAGCACGGAATCGAAACCTACGGTGGCTTTATCATCGGAGAGCCATCCGAAAGCGAATCCGAAATACGCGAAACCATCGACTACGCCAAGTTCATCAATCCTGCCACAGCCCAGTTTTCGATTTTGACACCTTACCCGGGCACCGACGTGTGGAATCAGTTGCGCGAGCGCCTGATCGTGCACGACTGGGACAAATATGACGGGCTGCATGCGGTGTTCCATGGCGATCATCTCAGGGCACCGGAAATCGAGTCGCTCTGTCGCAAGGCGTATATTCAGTTCTATCTCAGGCCCAAGCGAATCGTCGGCCAGATTGCTGCGGCGATTCGCGGGAAGAAATCCACCGGCCCACGGTTGAAAACCGTATCGAAGATTTTCACGCTGCTGAAAACCATTTATCCAAAAGATGAGGAGACCGTTTGCTAAATTGACCTGTCAGGAACCTGACAGGCGTTTTTAACCATACATCATTTTAAAACGGAAGGAGAATCCAAAATGTCAGTTAACAGACGGATGGAAAAAGCTTTTGTCCATGCGGCGAATGTGGCCTGGCACACCTTTCAGGCGGTCAACACCCGTCTGCCGGAAGGCAAGCCTTTGAAACCCAAATGGGCGCCGAGGCCGCTGTTAAAGAGCTACGAGCGCTCAAAGCCGCCGCTGGGCATTCCGCGAGAGACGGATTCGTTGTGTCCAAAATGTGTTGTGGAAGTCAGAGATGCCATCATCAAAGGGGAACGCGACCTTCAAGATCTGGTAACCGAGCATCCTGGCGAGATCAAAGCACAGATCGTCGAAGAAGATGGTAAGGTGCTGATGCGCAAAACCTGCCCGAAGCACGGTGAGTTTGTGGACATGATCTCCATGGATGTCGATTTCACCCGGCGGCTGGAGAGTCTGTTTCCAGGACGTGACTTCAAGACTGTCGGGGATGAAATCGTGCACCGCCACGGCTCGTCTTCCATCAAGTACGGACGCGGCGCGGTGATGACCATCGACCTCACCAACCGCTGCAACATGATGTGCAATCCGTGCTTCATGGACGCCAATCAGGTGGGATATGTACACGAGCCCACCCTGGACGACTTGAAGGAGATCCTGGACCGCTCCATTTCGTTCAAACCCAAACGCCAGTTGGCGCTGCTGTTCTCCGGCGGCGAGCCCACCGTGGCGCCTACGTTCCTGCCCATCATGCGCTACGCCACCGAGATTGGGTACTACGCCAACATGGCGGCAACCAACGGCATTCGTTTTGCGCAGGATCCCGATTTCGCGTTCGAGGCGTACGATGCCACGCTGAACACGGCTTACCTGCAATTCGACGGCGTAGGGAATCTGGCGAATTCGCACCGTCACATCGGCAACCTCTTCGACGTCAAGCTGCAGGCCATCGAGAATATGGCCAAGGCCGGCATCAGCATCACGCTGGTGGTGACCCTCGTCAACGGGGTCAACAACGACCAGGTGGGGCCCATCATCAAATTCGCCATCGAGAATTCCGACAAGATCAGCGCCATCAGCTTCCAGCCGGTATCTTTCACCGGTCGCGATGAAAACATCAGCGACGAGCGCCGTCTGCGTCAGCGGTACACGCTTTCGCATCTGGCCCACGACGTGAAAGCGCAAACCGGCTTCACCGAGCCGCTCAGGGATTGGTTCCCGCTTTCGAGCCTGAGCAGTTTTACCTCGGTAGTCGACATGCTGGACGGCCCGGAGGCCGAATGGGGTGGGCTCAATTGCTCCTGTCATCCCAACTGTGGGATCGCCACGATCCTCATCGCAAACAAGCGGACCGGCGCCTGGGCTCCCATTTCGGAATTCTTCAACATGGAGCGCTTCTTCAAAGACATCAACGCGATCACCGACACCTCGCGCGGCAAAACCTTGACCGCGGCGCAGGTGGGGCTGGCGTTCGCCCGCAACTACATTCCGGAGAAGGCTCCTCCGGGCTTCAGCATCCGGGAAATGATCCGGCAATTCGATATGCACTCCGGCGGCGCGGTGACCGGCGAGTATGAAAAAGACCCCAGAGAGCGGAAGAAAAACGAGTGGTTTCCGCTCTGGGTCGGCGGCATGTGGTTCCAGGACCTCTGGGTTTACGATTTCCGGCGCACCGAGATGTGTGTGATTCCTTACGGGACCCAGGAAGGCGAGATCTCATTCTGCGCCTACAACACCGGTGTGGGCTGGAGACAGATCATCGAGAACATGCACATGACTTCCACCACGGCGGAGTGGTTCAAAACTCGCGGACGGCACAAAATCTACGCGGGTGGACACAATGTCGACATGCCCGAGTTCAACCACACGCTGAAAGTGATCCAGGATGAACCGGCCAACGGCAACGGAAACGGCAATGGGAATGGATATGGCCACGGCGTCAAAGTGACCCCAGGGCCCGTTCCCGCCGTCTCGGAAGTCGCAGACAAGGTGTAAGCCTGGCGCTTGGGCGGTAAGCCGACTTAGCGGCCATCGGGCTTCAAGCTCGATGGCCGCTTTTTTTTGAAAAGTGTTGCGATTTTGTTAACCCTTTTTTATATTTTGGGGTGAAAATCCAAACGAAACCCGCGTTCTCTGCTGAAACTTCTTCTCGCCGCTGCACTCTTCGGTTTTTACTGGTACTTCGTCAACCAGCGGATCATTTCAGATTCCAACCAAGCGTTCGGGCTCGGCGGTTTTTTTCTCTTGATGTGCACCGCGACGGCCTACTTTCCTATCCCGGCCAATCTGTTGGTTTTGGGCGCGGTAAAGACCTCCACACCTCTAGTGGTAGCGCTGGTGGCCGGGGTGGCAACCCTGGTGGCCTATCTCTCCGAACACATTTTCTTTACGCTGCTGTTCAAGTTCAACCGCATTGCCAACTTCCGTAATTCGTGGATCTACCAGAAAGTCAAACCCCTCTTCGACCGGCAGAAGTTTGCCATGCTGACGTTCGCCTCTTTTCTGCCCATCCCGTCTGAACCGCTGCGGATCTATGCCATCACCAGCAACTATCCGCGCTTCAGCTACATGCTGGCCGGGCTCATCGGTCGGGTGCCGCGCTATTATCTGTTAGGGTACTACGGAAAGGATTACGTGAACTCGCCGCTGTTTCTGGCCGCGGTGTTCTTGTTCCCTGCCGTCTTCTTGCTGGCCATCAGGGGGACGGTGAGCCTGGTGGGTTGGGGCAAGCGGATATTTGGCGGCCCTGCCGAAACGGTCCCGCTCACCGTGACGACGTCGCCACCGGCTCCGGGCGCGGAAACGGAGTCTGCCGCTTAACTCTTCGGCAGGACCTGCGCGATGATGGCCTCGATTTCTGCGATCTTACCGGGTCCCGCTCCCACGTATTTCTTCTGAACCTTTCCCTCAGCATTCAACACCAGGGTGGTCGGCAGACCCTGTACCGCGAAATGCGACGCCAACTGCTGGTTACCCAGGTAAACGGGATAGGTGATGTTGTGCGCCGAGACAAACGCCCTGACCTGCTCCGGCGTGCCAGAATCCAAAGCGATAGCCACAAATGCAAACGGCTTGTCTTTGTATTTCTGATACAGCGCGTTGTACTCCGGGATTTCGGTGATGCACGGCTTGCACCAGGTCGCCCAGAAGTCGATGACCACGACCTTACCCTTCAGATCGGCAAAACTCAGTTGTCCCCCTTCCAGGGCGGTGAGGACAAAATCTTCGCCGCTGAGCGTGGCGGGTCGGTCGCCGGTCTTTGGGGTGTCGGAACCGGAACCACACCCAGCCAAAACCAACGCACAAACGGCGAGGATGAGTAGAAGCGTACTGGCCTTATGTTTCACCATCAGAGACTCCTAAAAAAATTCGCAAAAATTATCATAAATTAACAACTTTTGGCTTGACATTGTTGTAACAATGTGCTATATATGAGCACATTCCCTTCTGAAGGGCAGGGACGCGCAAAAGCGGACTTGATTCAACACCGTTTTTATTCTGAAGGACCAGAAAGGCACAGTCAACCTCCGGCTGTGCCTTTTTTATATTCTACCATGAGTGTCCGGTTAAAGGAGCAAAACAGTGTCCGCAAGTGTTTAAAAACCAGGGCCGATTACACCCGGAATT
>CAYQOI010000121.1:0-8723 GCA_964419085.1 uncultured Cytophagia bacterium
CCCCAGCCAGGTCAATTCTCCCTGCCCGTTCAGATTGTTGCGATGCAACAGGTCTGCCTTCACATAGGTCCGCCGCGCCACTTTCTTGCGAGCGCTCACATAATAGTAGACCCGGTTCAGGACTCGATTCCGGTCGGTCTGTGGAACGAGATTGCCGGCGATGGCCGCAAGTTGGATTTCAACAGACTTAGCGTCATAGATGAGCCGCAGCGCGTCCAGGTTCTCGTCAAACAACCATTCTCGTTTATCCTTGAATCGCTGCCGGCCCAGGCGCAATTGCAGGGGAGTGTCAAGGATATTTCGGTACACGAAGTACATTTCAGCAGCACGAAACCGCGTGGAACCTTTTTCGAGTTGGCCACCGAACCGCACTAAAGGCTTGCGCTTGAGCTTCAGCTTCGCGTAACCTCCAAGTGTGCGGGTGAGATTGACCGCGATCTCAGGCTTGAAGGATAATCCCGATCGAACCTCATTATCGATCATATTTTTTGTTTGCCCGAGGTCGTCTTGTGGTTCAAACTCTACCTCAGCTTTGCCGCCGATAGTGAGGAAAGACCCTATCCGGATGGGCACGGGACGCTGGTCGTCGTCATCCCGTTTGATGCCAGTCGCAGGTCCGGAAGCCGGCCCAGCGCGCGGAGACGCGATCCTCAGACTCTTGTCAAAGACAACGGGAACGTCCAACACCTCCCAGGTTGCTGAGTTCGTGCCTGCGCGCCATTGAATCATACCTTCAAGGCGTTGTAACTCGTGCCCCGCGGGGACGAGCAACCGCAGCTCTGATGCCAGCAGAACGGCTTTTCCCGCACGCTTGCCGTGGACACGAATCCAGGTGCCGACCGTCAGGTCTCTCAAGCCCAAGTGTCCGGCAGTCGTGGTGCCGACGGAAGTCTGCTCGCTGACCACTACCTTAATGTCCAGAACACGCAGAACGGCGTTTTGTCCGAGAATGTGTGCACTTTGGATTACCCCTTCCACCATGTCCGGCCTGTGGCCCTTCAACAGGATGAGCGAGCTACACAGAAAGAGACCATCGCGCCGGTAGGTTCCCTCAACCCGAACGCGCTGACCTGACCGCAACTCCCGCAACGGAGGTAGTTTAGTCTCCAGGGCTTGAGCCAGAACGCCCGAGGCCAAACAGACCGACAGGATAGTGTGTGTCACGTAATTCATGCGGTTCCCTCCGTCGGTTCTTCACCTGCGGTTACGACACGGTTTCGCACCCGATTCAACAGTTCCCGGAAGTCCGGAAACTCCACGTGGCGGTGCTCTTTCAGGGTGGCCAAAAAGGTGGCGAGGAAGTCTAGATCCTCCGCCTGCATTTCATCGTGATGCAGCAAGAGGCCGACAGTGTCGTTCTGCTGCAGACTCAACCGCAGCTCAAACAACAGGTGGGAAGGGTCTTTCATCACCGGGTTTGGTCGTCGATGGTGTAGGTCTACCGCGGTTGAAATCTCGACCAGACCCGAACCGGCAGGCCCGATTTTCCCACCATCAGCAGAGATGACGCTAAACTCCAGCTCTTTCAGGACGCGCAGCAAGTCATCGTTGTAACGGTTCCAGGGAGGAGTGAAGGCCAGGAAGAAGTCGTTCAAAAAGATGCGGGTCATGAGGGCTTTCCCTGCGATGACGTCCAGAAGTTGGCACTCGTAGGGCCGTGCATCGCCGAATTCATGTTTTCTCCCCGCGGGATTGTGATTCGCGTGGCTCCAGCCGTGTTGGCTCAAAATGATTACATTCGGGTAGCTTCTTTTCAAATCTTTCAGGTACTGGGAGGCAGGCCGGGTCAGCTTTTGTGGGATGATTTGCAGATGCACGGGTACCCTGTAATCGATAAATACATCTATCAACTCCACCAGATTGGTTGTGATCGGCGCCACGTCGTCGTCACGAAAAAAGAGCGAAATGGGTTTTCCGTGAGCCAGATGGGCCTCGTCGATGATCTTGTAGAGAGTAGCACGAAAGCCGTTCGTTTTCACCTGCCGGGCAAGCGTCAAAAAGTCCCTGCGATTTTTGATCTTTTCGAAGCGCAAATCCATTACCTCCTGTTGCGGAGTGCATCTAAGCCATTGCCGAGACGAGTCGGTTCGTTCGTTCAACCCCGGCGAGATCGACCTGCAGGCCAGGCAGCTCAGACCGCGCCGCGGCGACGATGGCATCGCGCAGATTTTCGGGTGCCAGTTTCCTCGGGTGGAGCACGGTGGCGAGGCCCACTTCGGACAACGCCCGGGCTCTTCGGCACTGTTCATCGTTTCCCCCGCCTGTGAAGGGGACCAAAACAGACCTCACCCTGGCTTGAAGAACATCCATGCAGGTGTTGTAGCCGGCCATGCTCACCGAAACATCGGAGTGCCTGAGCACCTCGGTGAGGTTCGGCACGAACGTCTCGGTGCTGATTCCGGGACAGCCTTCTGTGAGGGCGTCAAGAACGTGTCTCTGCTCCGGGGGTAGAAACGGCCCGGTGACCAAGGTCATCTCCACCGGTCGCCAGGCGGCGAGCAGCGGAAACGACCGTACCGCGGTTTCAAATAGCGGGAGCCCAACTCTGCCGCCGCCCGCGCTGACCGTAATTCGAAACGGACTTTTTCTCTTGTGCGGATCGGCTTTCTTTCCCGCGCTCCCGTTTTGGGTGACCACATACCCCGTGTAGTGAACGTTTGCTTTCAAATCGCCGACCCGGGAAAACGAAGAGTCAAGCACGTGGATTTTAGGATCGGCATGAACGAGAACGTCGTCGAAGTAACGGTTCACCAGTTGGCAGACCCGTTCTTCAAATTTCGTCTGGTCCCTTTTTTGTACCAGGATGTCCCGCAAGCTGCTGACCACCCGGGCTCTTTTGGCGTTTCGCAAATTGGCTTCCAACAGCGGGATGAGTTCGAACTGGAATTTTTTGCGGCCGAACGGGAAGAGCTCGATGATGATGATGTCGGGCTGGATTGCCGCGTACAACTCCTGCAGCTTTTGCGCTCGGCCACGCAGGAACGTCTCGTCATCACCCGTCAGGAGCAGTTGGAATTGTTCATCCGCCTGAATAGGGGGGAGCTGCACAAAGGTGATTTCGCTGGGTACCGGGATCGTTTCGATGGGAACGCCGCCGTTGACGAAGAAAACCTTGTGGTTCTTCAGGCCTTTGGCCAGCGCCAGGCTGCGAACGTAGTGTCCGATGCCGAGAAGATGCTGACAATAGAATAAAATGGTCTTTTTCATATCTTCAGGACGTAAATGGGGACAAGTTCCGCCACGGGTTTCCCCAACCCCAGTTCGATGGTCTGCGAACAGACTTCCTTGCCGCGGTATTCGTAAGGGACGTTGCGCAAGTCATTCACGATTTCTGTGCCGGCGCCGTTTTTCGAGGCCACTTCGAAATAACGGCGGCCGTCCACCTCATGGGTTCGCACCACCTCTTTCCACCCCGGGTAGTTGTATCCGGCCCCATGAGGCAACATGTTGGCGTCTTTCAAGCGGTGGTACACGCCGAGACGCTGGGCGCGTGCTTCCCATCCCAGGGCCTTGATCATTTCCGTCGAGAAGTTCTGCACTCCTTTGAACAGATAGGCTGGCAGGTCCGGGCGCAGGGCCAGAGGGTGGAGCGTTTCCCCCGGTGTTCCGTGCCAGGTGTTGATTCCCAGAGCGATCTCATTCAGGTTCAGCAGTCCCTGATGGTTCGCGTTGGTCAAGGTGGTGAAGTCATCGAAAAGGAGTTGCGCCGCTCGTTCACGGCGTTTCCTGGCAAACGTTTCCGCTACCGCATAGAATTCAAAATAGTCGCGCGCCCGTCTACCTGTGAGAACGTTTGCCGGGCCATAAGGCGTCGCGACGACTTCGGCCCAACTCTTCAACGTTTCGCTGGCGTCGATATACAGGCCCGGCCCAAGGTGGGACTCCTTCTTCAGTTCGCTGCCTGAAGTGTGTGCCATGAACGCGTACGGGGGTAACTTTATCCCGGGCTCAAGGGGCCTGACCTCAAAGACGTCCACGAAGTGGTTGCCCTTTTCCAGGTTCCATTTGATTCGGATGCCCTCGACCTCGCAGTGTTCACGTTTCATCGCGACCGAACGCTGGATGAGGGCCTCTTTGCTCGGCAGCCTCTCCAGGCCGCCCACGATCATCCCGCAGCAATTAGGCTTTGTGTCAAGGAATATCAACTCGTGCTCGCCGTCGCCCCAGGCCAGTTTGCCGCCGTAGCCGAAACCGTTGTTCCAACGGTAGCTGTTGATTGTGACGGTCACGTCTGGTGACGCGATGAAGGTGGCATCGGGCTTGAGCCCCAGGGCGTGTTGCACGAAGTGGAGCTTCGCCAAGCCGTACTTCATGTTTTCCAGGCACAACGCTGCGCCGATGTCCGCGGGCGGCAAGTGAAACAGGTGCTGTTCCGCTTCCTGCAACCAGTCATTTTTTTCCATTTTTGCCATTGGTCTTTCCGTTTCCGTTGTAGTTGAAATTCACCAGGGTCGCGCCGTAGTCGCTGTACTGACAGGTTTTGCACAGAGTGAGCTCGCGCTTTTTGATCTGCTCGCGGACGGTTTTCATTTTGTCGCTCTGCAGGATCTTCAGAAGCCCGCCGTCTTTGTGAACGTTGGCAAACGCGTGCACACCACTCGAGTCGTAGCAGCAGGTGGTGACATCTCCGTTGGAGAGGACGACGCCGTTTTCGTAGGCCCAACTGCAGACGCTGTCCTCGATTTTCAGCTCCAGGTCGTCTTCGGACACCGTGTACTTGCGGTACTTGTCGTTTTTCGGCAGCAACTTCCTGGCAATCTTCTTGCGAATGCTTCCGTCGATCCAGGTGCCCAGCGACACGTTCTTCAATGCCAATTGATCCACCTGCATCTCCTCGGCCATTTCGATGATATCTTCGATCTCGTGCTCGTTGTAGCTGAACACCAGATACTGGAGCCGTATGAACGGCAGTTCGCGACCCAGTTTGCGTCTTGTCAGCGACAGACGCCGAATCCCGTCACGGACCTTCTCGAATTGGCTGCCGATGCGGTAGCGTTCGTGGGTTTCCTTACTTGCCCCGTCGAGGCAGACGATGATCGAGGAAAGGTTGGACCAGAAGATCTTCTCGATGTACTCGTCGTCCAGAAAGGTCGAGTTTGTGCTCACCCGAATTTTGATACCCCGGTCCGTCGCATATTTCACCATTTCAAAGAAATTGGGGTTGAGAAACGGTTCGCCGAAATTCCAGAAATCGATTTTCTTGGCGTGGCCGACGAGATCATCGATAACTTCGCGAAACGTGTGCATCTCCATATGCCCTACGTCTCGGTGCAAATGAGCTGGCACCGGGCAAAGTGGGCATTTCAGGTTGCAGAGGCTCGTGGCCTCTACCATGAACTTCTTGGAGTACAGGCCGGCTTCGTTTGCCTCCAGGTGCATGGTACGCAGCCCCTTCTCGGCATGAACTTCTGTTTTTATGACATCCATGAGGAGTCCTCCTTGTTTGGGTTCTGATTTGTAGAGAATTTACCGAGGGCGTGAGTCACGATGGACCACAGCCCCTCAGTGTTTCAACAACCTTCCTGGCGCAGATGGTCTAGCGCAAGTTTGATGTAGCTTTCTATTCTGCCCACGGCACCTCGTCCCAGTTGCCGCAGCACCTTGTGAGCCCGACGAGAGATGAGCGCCATGGCAATCTGGGTGTTCAAGGCCTTTGGGTTTACGGGCCACGGGATCGATTCCTGGTAAGACCGTACAAAAATTTGGCTCACCAGCTTGATCTCGGTCATCGAAAACCCACTTTTTTCGCGAAGCCCATGAAGTCCGGAGATGAAGTGCGCGACATCGTAAAGCGGGTCACCCAGGCAAACCGTGTCCAGGTCGATGAACACGGGTCGTTCGAAATCGAAAAGAATCTGGGACGCATTGAAATCCCCGTGGATAGGGCACGGCTTTTGGGCTTCCAGCTCCGGGAGCCTTTTTCGGATCTCCTCCCACAGCTCATCGAGGGGTTGAGCAAGGGAGGGGGCAAAACGCGCCAAGACCTCTGCGCGTTTCCGAAACTTGACCAGGGAGTGCGCCGCGGAAGACCCGGGCAGACCGGACACCGGGAGTTGGTGAAAACCGGCGAGACCCGTTGCAGCCCTCCGGCAAGCGAATTCGAGGCCCTTATTGCTGGCGTATTGTTGAAAAGACCAACCCTGTGTCCAGGTTTGCCAAAGGACTCTGCGCGCACCATCGTACGCCAGGGGACGCGTGAGTGCGAACGCGTCCCGTCCGCTTTCGTGCACGTGCCAGAGCTGTTTCATCCGGGTGTAGGTGGAGCGCCCGCGGTCATCGTTGTAAGCTTTGCCCAGCACCCGCTCGCCGCCGCCATGACCGGCGCGAAGGAAAGCGACAAAAGTGCACTGGCGACCAGGCACGTAGCTCAAAGGTCTGACCTTGATCTCCACGTCTTGCTCGTGCAATCCGAGAGGTTGGGCTACCGTCGGTGGGAGGTGGGTTGAGGTCATGAGCTCCGCCAAGCCCTTCAGCTGGTCATCCTCCGGAAATTCCCAGACGGTGACGCTCGGGTTAGCCCGGCACGTGGGTTCGAGCCGAGCAAACAGAATATGCTGGTGGGAGAGGTTCTCAAACGTCACCGCGTAGGTCACGATGCACCGTTTACCGGGCTTATAGCGTGTGTTGAGAATGTCACAGTGTCGAACCTCTCCCCACCAGGCGTTGCCGACGTGGCGGGCAAAGAAGCGCCGCATGTACGATTCATCCAGAAGCATTGGAAGGTGCGGAAGCTGCGAATCCGGAACCATGCCTGTTGGAAAACGCAACGGAGAATGGCGGGGCAACGCGAAGGTTGTCGCTCCCTGCTCCATGGCGACGTTTTTGTCTCTTCCTTTAATCGTAATCATGTTCAACCGACCTTGAGCTCGTAGGTGAAATGCGAATTAGCGGAATGGGCTAGCCCCTGGACTTCTTCCACTTTACCGTGCTCCAGCCGGTAGATTCGGTCCATCTCCAACGCAAGCCCGGGTTCGTGAGAGATCAGGATCGTCGTTTTGTTTCGAGTTAGGAGTTTGAGTTCGTTCCAGACTTCACCGGCGGTGAGCGGGTCCAGCCCGGTTGTGGGTTCATCCAAAATAAGAATCTGTGCGTCGCGTAGAATCGCGCGGGCGATGGCGACCCGCTGGCGTTGCCCGCCGGACAACGTGGCCCCGCGCTCACCCACGATGGTGTCATAGCCGTCCGGCAGACTTTCGATGAAATCGTGAATTTTGGCCAGCTTCGCGGCTTTGACGATCTCTTCAAAACTGGCGTCCAGCCGACCGTACGCGATGTTTTCTCGAATGCTGGTACGAAAAAGTAAGGTTTCCTGAAGAACAAAGCTCATCTGCTCTCTGATGGATGCGGCGGTAAAATCGCGGATATTCTGTCCGTCGATCAGTATCTGGCCCCGCGTCGGGCGGTACAATTTCGCCAGCAGGCTCACCAGCGTGGACTTACCGGAGCCGGTTGCCCCCACAATCGCCACTTTGTCCCCGGGGTTGATTCTTAAATCCAGTCCTTTCAGCACCGGCTGGCCGGGGGTGTAAGCGAAATGCAGCTCTCGGAATTCTATGCCGCCTTTGAAACGAGGAGCAGGTTTCAAGTTGCGCTCATCCGCGCCGTCTTCGACATGCAAAAGCTCGCTGATCTTCTCCCAGCAGACCTGTCCACGGACGAAACGGCGAAGTTGTTTGGATAGAATCTTCAGCGGACGATAAAACACCTTGAGATAAGAAAGAAAGACCCAGAGATCTCCTGGTGAAAGCGCACCCGCATGCACGCGTACGACGCCGAAGCAGACGACCACCACCACGCCGAACGCGGTCACCACCTGTACTGCGGGCATGAATTTGGCTTCCACACTGCTGGCCGCCAGGGACGCCTGGAGATTCGCCCAGCTCTCGTTTTCAAAAACTTCGTCCGAGTAGCTTTCCCGGCTGTAGGCCTTGACGATCTGGATCGAAGAGATGGTCTCCTGCGCGATGGCGGCGAGATTTCCCTGTCGCAGGCGCTGGGCACGGGAGGCCCGTTTGATCCTGTTGGTGAAGACCACCGTGACCCAGAAAAGCAATGGCGCCAGGACCAGGGCGATGAGCATCATCTGCCAGTCCATCCACAACATCACCGCGGCCATGCCCAGAATCTGCAAGACGCCCTTCAGCGCCGCGGAGATGCTTTCAGAGAAGACTGTTTCCAGATAGCTGGTGTCGCTGGTGATGCGGTTGACCATCTCTCCCGTTCGCCAACTGTAGTGAAACCGCAAACTCAACCGCTGGACATGAGCGAAGAGCCGGGACCGGAGCCCGGTGATGACCTCGCCGCCGACTTTGCGCTGGAGGTAAGTGCCAAAATACGCAAACGTCCCGTCCAGAATCGCGATCAGCAAGATGGCCGTAGCGACAAATCCAAGAAACGCGGTCACCGACGACGTGAACGTTTCAGGCAGGGTGAGGCCCGCGCGGCCGGAAACGCCTCCTGTGAGATAGTCGATAACGAATTTTAATGGCCACGGTCTGAGCAGTTCCGTGAGCGTACCCGCGAAAATGAGAAACAGTATCAGCACACAGGAACGCCGGTGCGGCCTGAAAAGCTGCAGTAATATTCGGAGGTCGCGTTTCACGTGCATCGGCTACAACCCTTTCAGCAAAATCGTTTCACAGATCTCTATCATCGTCAGTGCTCGCTGGTACCAGCCCTTCTTCACCGGCCTGAGGACACACTGGAAATAAGCACACCATAGC
>CAYQOI010000122.1:0-88 GCA_964419085.1 uncultured Cytophagia bacterium
CCGGTGGGGCAGGTCATCCCGTACGCGGTGGCGGGCCTGGGGATCACACGACAACATTCCGAATCGAATTTGACCATCACCCTGGGGA
>CAYQOI010000122.1:98-8681 GCA_964419085.1 uncultured Cytophagia bacterium
CGGTCTGGCCGCGCCGGAGCAGGGAAGTTCCACGGTCATCTACTACGACGGCCGTGTCACCCAGGCCTTCCCGGTGGGGCAGGTCATCCCGTACGCGGTGGCGGGCCTGGGGATCACGCGACAACATTCCGAATCGAATTTGACCATCACCCTGGGGATCGGCACCAAGATCCCCATCGGCGAGCGATCCTTTCTGCGATACGAAATCAACGACCACATCTTTTCCAGTGGCCAGGGGAACACCTCCTGGACCAACAACAACCTGGAGTTCTCGGCCGGTTTCTCTTTTTATCTGGAGTAAGGTCACGGCGACACCCGGGGGAGGCTGAGGTCAAAACATATCGTTGTTTCTAAGTAACAATCCACCGTTCGCTCCGCAACGGAGCGGCACCGCGCGGAACGGGAAGTTCAACCAACATCATAAGGAGGTGCATCTATGAAGAAGCTCCGCAACAGACTCAGAAACAACGAGAGGGGAAGAAAAAACAATCTCGGAGTGGCGGTTGCCGGGCTGCTCGCGCTGCTGTTTTTTGCGTGCAGCAATGTTCCTGACGACCTCATTCTGGATTCGCAACCCACCGGGATCATTTTCGTCAAAGCCACGCGTACCAGTACGCTGAACAGCTTTTCGCCGGGCGGAAATCTGTTTTCCCTGGTGCCGGCTTCTCCTGACGGCAAGCTGACGAATCTCACCAAGCTTACCGACGGGGATGTCGCGGATCCCGAGATTTCGTTCGACGGCCTGAAGGTCATCTTTGCGATGCGTCGCACCCGCAACGAACGGTTCCACATCTACGAGATGAACGTAGATGGCACCGGACTGCGGCAACTGACCTCCGACCCGGAGCGGGACGATTTCGATCCAACCTATTTGCCCAACGGCAAGATCCTTTTTACCTCGAATCGGCCCGGCTTTCTGGACGAGTACAACAAGCGCACTGCGGAGGTGCTGCACGTCATGAACGCGGACGGCTCAAACATCGAGTGCATCTCGTTCAACGCCAGCGACGATTTCGATCCCATCGTGATGGCGGACGGCCGCATTCTCTACACCCGCTGGGAGCACCACGGGCCCATCAACCGCTTTCCGCTGTTCTTCACCCATCCGGATGGCGGCGGCACGTTTACCTTTTTCAGCCCGCACAGCATGCGCACGTTTTTTCACCCGCGGCAGATGCCGGACGGGAACATCGTTGCGATCCACTCGGGCATGGTGAACGGCGACCGCGGGCCCATCGTCATCATCAAGGACAAGACCCACGCGGGCGAGCCGCTCACCGACGATGCCTATGTCAACATTACGCCGGAGATCGAAACCAGCGGGCCGCCTTACGAAAAGGGCGTGTTCAAGTACCCACACCCCTTGCCCGATGGCCGCATTCTGGTCTCCTACTCGCCCCGCTTCGGCGAGTTTCGCGATGCCAACGACAATGTCATCGAGGACATCGAACCGGATTACGGTCTGTACACCATCAACAAAGATGGCAGCGACCTGCGGCTGCTGTACAACGACCCGGATACCCACGAGTTCGATGCGGTGGTGATCAGCGCCAGGCCGGTGCCGCCGGTGCTTCCGTCCACCTTGGACCGCTCGCAGGACAGCGGCGTGCTGACCGTGCAGAATGTCTACTTCCGCCAGCGGAACGACGGGCAGTTCCGGCCTAACAAGGCCATCCGGGAGGTGCGGCAGGTGATGATCATCGAAGGACTGCCGCGGCCTTTCGGCGACCGGGGAGCGATCGGAGAGACCAGCTTCGAACGCAAGCGCATCATCGGGGTGGCGCCGGTGCAGCCGGACGGTTCTTTTTCCGTGCGTGTCCCCGCGAACATCCCCATGTCGTTCAACACGCTGGATTCTCTCGGACGCGCTCTGGTCATCAAACGCAACTGGGTGACGGTGCGGCCCGGCGAGCAATTCCCCAAATGTACCGGCTGTCACGGGCCCCGCGGGCAGGATTCCGGCAATCCCAATCCCATCGCCGCGACCCTGCCGCCCACAGACCTGAACGTGCCGGAAGGGCAGAGAGAGGACGTGAGCTTCGGGACCGCCATCGAGCCCATCATTGCGGCCAAATGCGTGAGCTGTCACACCGGCGCACAACCGGCAGGGAACCTGGACCTGAGCCTATCCAAAGACATCAACGAGCCGCTGTTCTCGCTGGCCTACCTCAACATTTTCCGCATGGAGAATTTCGGCAGCACGCCGTTTTCCCGCAAGAGCCGGCTCGTGGACAAGCTGCTGGGGATTGACGAGTTCCAGGGTGCCGGCAGGCATCCGGACGGAGCCAACGCGTTGACCGATGATGAGATCAGAAAGTTCATGAATTGGATCGACCTGGGTGCACAATACAGATAGAGGAGAAGAAGACGTGATCACGAGTACGATGCTAACGATTTTGACGCTTTTGCTCCAACCCGCCGCTGGAGGCGGCGCGGTTGTGGGCAGCAAGGCCATCAATTTCACCCTGAAGACGTTTCAGGGCAAACCGGTGACGCTCAGCAAGCTGCGGGGCAAAGTCGTCTTGCTGGATTTCTGGGCCAGTTGGTGTGACCCGTGTCGGGAAGAGATGCCGTTTCTGGACATCTTGCAGAAAAAGTACGGTCCGCGCGGGTTTACGGTTCTGGCGGTGAATATCGACAACAGCTCAAAGAATGCCCTCGCGTTTCTACAGCAGTACAACATCAAACTGCCTTCCCTGTGGGACAAGAAGAAAAAGGTGGTCTCGGCTTACGACGTGCAGGCGATGCCCACCACGCTGATCATCGACCAGCGCGGCTGGGTTCGTTTTATCCACCACGGTTTCAAAGCCGAGAAATTCCCCGTCTACAAACGGCAGATCGAGATGCTGCTGTTGCAGGGAAGGGCGGATTCGCTCAGCAAGCGTTCACGCAAAACCCGAGGAGTACCGCGATGAGAAAGCTCATTCGATTCATTTTGGCGCTGCTGCTTTATCTGGGCGGCAGCAGTCTTTTCAGCGGCTGTGTCACCGTTCGACCTTACGAGCGCGAGAACCTCGCCGACCGCATCATGGACTTCGACGCGATGGGAGAAGAGCGCGCGATGGAGCGCCACTTCCTGGAAACCCGGGAGGGAAGCATCGGAGGACATGGCGGCGCGGGCGGAGGCTGCGCGTGCAATTAGGAATTGGTGAACAAAACCGTGACGTGCTAAAATGAAGAACCTTGCGATAAAAGCAACGATGTTGCTCGTGCTGGCTCTGTGCGCGGTGCCGCTCCGGGCGCAGGACAAGGTGAGTCTGCGCACCAACTTCTTCAGCGACAACTCCGGCACCACGGTGCAGTCGCCCGCAGTGGAAATCGCCAAGAAAATCGTGGGCAAAATGAAGTTTCTGCTGCGCTACGCTCTGGACCGGGTGAGCGTGCCGCCGGTTCGAGGGATCGCGGCCACGCCGTCGCCAACCGATGCGGTGACCGGTGCCTCGCGACCGGTGAGCGGCGACGAACCGGCCACCAGCGCTTTTACCAAGGAGCGCAACGAAGTCATCGCCGGCGTGGAGTTGCCCGGGCTGTCGCTCAGCTTCTACCACAGCAAAGAGAGCGACTACGTGGGGCGCATGGCGACGGTCTCGACGAATCTCGATTTCAACCGGAAGAACACCAATCTGTCGTTGAGCTACAACTACGGATGGGACCGCATCGAGCCGTTGGGCACCGACACGCTGCACACCAAGACCACGCACCACCTGAACGCGACGCTGACCCAGGCGCTGAGTCCGGTCATGATCGGGCGGGCGGGCATCGATCTCTCCTACGTCAGCGGTTTCCAGAGCAATCCGTATCGCACCGTGAACGCAGGCGGTCAGATTCTGCTGGAGAACCATCCGTTGGCGCGCAGCCGCGGGGCCTTCTTTCTGAAGCTCAACCGCTACTTTCAGAACCGGTCGTCGCTGCAGGCGGAGTACCGGTTCTACCGGGATGATTGGAAGATCCAGTCGCACACGCTCAATTTTTACTACTACCAGTACGTCAGCGACAAGGTGCTCATCCGCTACCGCTACCGGTACTACGACCAGGGCCAGGCGTTCTTTTATCGCCGGACCTACAGCACGATTCCAAAATATTTTACGTCCGACTACAAGAATGAGCCGTTCACCGCGCATCTGTTCGGCTTGAAAATCGAATACCAACTGAAAGATCTGGTTAAAGACGGTTTCTTCAGCTTCCTTTCCTCTTCCACTTTTGAGGCGAAATACGAACGCTATTTTTCCTCCAACG
Source organism: uncultured Cytophagia bacterium (assembly GCA_964419085.1). Classification (GTDB taxonomy): domain Bacteria; phylum Zhuqueibacterota; class Zhuqueibacteria; order Oceanimicrobiales; family Oceanimicrobiaceae; genus CAYQOI01. Next base: position 4,335 of record CAYQOI010000122.1, read on the forward strand.
ATTTCACCGCCGACATCTTTCAGTTTGGTCTGGTCTTTAACTACTAAGGAGGTGAAGTCATCATGAAAGCGAAAGCGATGATTCGAGTGACTGCGGCCGTGGGCCTCGGTTTGATTTTGTTGGGATTTCACAAACACAAGAAAGTCGCGCCCGAAGAGCTGGGCTTCTTTCGGGCACAGGTTGACGAGCAGGGGCTGGTGGAGCTGGCCGTGGACCGGATTCGCCAGCAAATCAAAAGCGGCGGGCTGGCCTTGCCGTCGGTAAAGGCCGGGGCCGCGAAGCCCGGGATGGTCGAAGGCGCGGCCCGCGGCGCGGTGACGGATTTGAAGACCGAGCAGATCACCATCGACCGCGACAGGGCCGTCTACCGTGGCCGATTGACCGAAGACGGCGGGACCTCCGGTCAGCCCGTGCAACTCGTTTTTGAAAGGCGCGGCCAGGCGTTGCAGCTTGTGGAAGCCAGCGGTTTGGGAACGCCTCTGCTTTCCGCCGCCGGCTCGCGTGCCGCGGGAACGGTGCACCCCACGCTGTCGGGCTTCACCATCTACCGCGAAGAGAACGGTGCCGCATCGAAAACATTCATTCGCCGCCGGCTCGACCCCGACCTCGATCTCGACCGCCTGACCCGCCGCGTCACCCTGGCGCGGCTGGACCGCCGGCTGTTTCAGACGCCCTACGCAGGTGTGCTCTTTTCGGCCGTGACGCAGATGGATCGCGCGCCTTTCTTCTCCGCCCGCTACGTGCAACTGGTCACGGATCCAGGCTGGAATCGCATCGTTTACGGCGACTACGACGGCTGGATCAAGGCCTACGGCAACAGCGGCAGGGGCTCGGAGGATCTCAATCGCCCGCACGGGATCGATCGAGACACAGAGGGGCGGATCTACGTTGCGGACACCGGCAACAACCGCATCGTGGTGCTGCGGTTGGAAGGAAAGAACGAGGAAACCGAACTGAAGTTCGTGTCTGCGTTCGGCGCAGACCTGCTGGTGCACCCCTATGATGTCGCGTGGGACGACGCGGGCACGCCTTTCGACGGGTCGGATGACCGGCTTTGGGTTGCGGACACGGAGAACGATCGCATTCTCGGTTTCACCCTGGAGGGCACCACCGCGAGCCTGCGCTACACGTTCGGAGGTCGGGGAAGCGGTGAGGGTCGCTTCTTGCAGCCCAGGGCTGTGGCGGTGGGACGCTTCAACGGCACGGCCGACGGGACGCTCTACGTTGCCGACACCGGCAACCGGCGCATCGTGAAACTGGTCGTGCAGGAAAACGGGCTGGTGTGGCAGACGGCCTGGCAGGGTAAAGCCGAAAGCCAGTTCACCTCCCTGGATGTGGACCACTGGGGCAACGTCTACGCCACCGACCGCAGCTACGTCGAGTTGCACAAGCTGACGCCGGAGCTGCAGCCCCTGGCCGTGCTCCAGGGAAAACGCCGCGCCTTTACCGATCCGCTGAATTTCCAGGTGGTCTTTGGCCAGGTTTACCTGCAGTCGGAAGACAAGCGGATCTGGGCCGGCTACGATCAGGGGTTTTTGCTTGAGAAATGGACCGACACCTCTGGTGCAGAGCGCTACCAGCTTGGCCTGGACCTGGAAGGTTTTCGGGTGAATTTGAGCGGAGACCTTGCCCGGATGCGGGTGGCCTCCAAGCTCACCGACAACGCCAAGGTGACGCTGGTGGTCACCGATCAGGCAGGAAGAACCGTGCGCCAGATGCCGCTGGGCTGGCTGGTGCCCGGCGACAAGGAGACGGTGTGGGACCGGCGGGATGATCTGGGGTGGCAGGTCGCCCCCGGGATTTACCGTCTGCAGCTTCAGGCCGAGTCCAGCTACGGCACGCTGACCGTGACGAAAGAGACCGCGCCGTTTTATTTGCCTCTCTACTACCATGAAGACAGCGGTTCGGATGCCGTGCACGACCCCCACCTGGTGCAGGGAGAACGCAGCGCGCAGTGGGGTTCGGCCGCGGTGGAGAGCATTGCGAAACATCCCTCGGAAGTGGTTTACCGGTTCAGCGACCTGAACCCGAATGTTGACTACGAGATCAAAACCCAGTTCTTCAACAAAGTTGGGGACTATCTGAAGCAACAACTCGTGGTGGATGGCACCCCTCTCGCTCCGGAGTTCGAGGTGCCTGCGGGGATCAAGACGCTGGGCTGGTTGCCGCTTCCTGAGGCGTTGATCGCGGACGGCGAGGTTGAGATTCGAATTGTGAAAACCGCCGGTGACCTCGACGCGATGGTTTCTCAGCTCTGGATTCGGGAGGCGAACTTCGACCCGGCCAATCCACCGGTCGTCCAGGAGAAGAGCGAATCGGTGCCGGAGCGGTTCACCCTGGCGCAGAACTACCCCAATCCGTTCAACCCGACCACCACCATCGAGTTCGGCGTGCCGGAAGGCGCGGCGCAGACGGTGACTTTGCGCATTTTCAACGTCCGGGGCCAGACGGTGCGGGAGTTGGTGAACGGACAGTTCTCGCCAGGCCGTCACTCGGTGGTGTGGAACGGCCGCGACGACGCGGGGCGCCAGAGCTCCAGCGGCGTCTATTTCTACAGACTGCACGCAGGCGATGTGGTGCAGGTAAAAAAAATGATCTTGATGAAGTGAACTGGCTGCAGGGTCCACGCTGTTTTTGCGGCGGTCCGTTCCCTTGCCAGAAAGAGCCTCATTTCACTCCCTCCTCTCATTGAGCCAGAGGTCCGGATCGCCAGGTCCGGGCCTTATTTTTTCGGCTCGACGAGCGAACTGTTCCGCAAAAGCGGTATCTTGGTGTAATTAATTAAGATGTATGCGATCGAGAGGCCGTGCGGGACGCGTGGCAATTTTTATGAGAAATTAATTTGCGATTTTTGCCGAAAATACTTATGTTTTGGCTATCCTGAAACAGCAAACATTCGAGAAGGAGGAAATGGAGGTTCAACCGACTCAGATCAAGCTGGAAATCAGACCTCAGTCCAGGTATGACGTCATCGACGTCAGGGAACAAATCAGCAAAAATTTCGGCGACATTCTCAGCCAATATCAAAAAGCCCTGTACTGCTCTTTTCATACCACTGCGGGCTTTCTGGAAGAGCACATCAGCGAGACGTTGAGCCACGCACGTGAGCAGGTTGGGCCGTTCATCCGGGCCTTCCAGAAGCTCTTTCCTCCGGACGCGGACTACCGCCACGACCAGTTGCAGTTGCGCAAAGAACTGAGCGAAGAACAGCGGCAGTGCGAACCGAAGAACGCAGACTCCCATCTCGTTTTTATCAGCTCCGGGATGAAAAGCTGCGTCACTTACGAGAACCGACCCGGCAAGCCGGTTTACTTTATCGAACTGGACGGCGTAAACGAAGCGGGATGCCGACGCCGCCAGGCCACCGTCCTCGGCTTCAACGAAGAGGATGTGGCGTTCCAAACGCAAATGGCGGTCCCGGTTTCGAAGCATCCCATCGACTCCATCAATCTCAACGATTCCCGCAGCGGCTTTATCGACGAACTCAACGACCTGGTGCAGCGTCTGGGCATCATCCACGGCAGGGTGGACATCAAATTGGCCGATGAAGAAGCCCGCGCCGGGCTGACCGTGAACGAATACGAAACCCTGCTGATGAAGCACGATCTGGCCGAGGTGTTGCGGAACCCGCTCAAATACGTGGCACAAAAGGGTAAGCACGCCCTCATCGCGCCCCAGCTCATTCCCGGCAAGACCCTCAATTACGCCAAGTACGATCTGGTGCACCTGTTCAACGAGTTGATGGATGCCATCGGCGTGAGCGAGACGATGATCGAAAAGCTGCTGTCGGTGTTTATCCGCCTTCCCGCTTCCCACTTTCTGAGCATGAAACGCCATATCAGCCTGTTTGTCTCCACGGATGAGCCCGACGACAGGGGGCGGATCGTGTTTGGCAAATACCAGAGCCCCATTCTGGTGCAGTGGGATAAAGCCAAGGGTGAGACTCGGAAGCTTGAAGTAACCATTTCACGATTCGAATAAGCCCGCCTCGATCCCTTCGCGCCGGTAGCCCTTTCCTCAATCGAGAACTTTCCGCCATGCGAGTTTTTTCTTGTTTTGTACCCGTGCGTTTCTTACCTTAAGTTCCTTGCAAGAGAAACAGCAGACTGAATGACGGCCCAATCTTCGGACCTTTCCGCACGGGAGATCTCTGCAACAATCATACAGCAACGTCGAATAATCCAGGAGTGCCGGCTGTTTTACTTAAAGGAGTGTTCTTCATTCAACCGGAAGCCGTAAGTCCGAATGGCCGCGGCCAAGCGGTTTTGGAGAACAATCTATCTTCATCGAGAGCCTTAGGCCGGACCAAACGAAGCTTCTTTCCCGCAATGAACAAGGGCTGGCGTG
>CAYQOI010000123.1:0-8664 GCA_964419085.1 uncultured Cytophagia bacterium
GTCCTAACTCTCCCGTTCTGTTGCAAAGGCAAAGAGACGGTACGTAGCCACCAGGCGGCGAGGTTTGTGACAAGACCAACTCCTTTTTCAATTCAGAAACAGATACGGGTCGCGCGCTACTTGAGCAGGCGCGACCTCAGGGCCGCGACGTTGACGAAGAATCTTTGCGTGCTGGAAGAGTTTAATCCCGCGCTTGCAGCCCGCCTGGCCTCGCCCGAAGTTCTGGAGTCGTTTCGTTTGTTCCTGGACCGGGAGCAGTTCATCAACGCAGAGTATTTTTGGAACGGCGAATGGGTGCCCTTTTACCAGGCTGTGCCTGGAGTGGGGATCGCGCGCAGTTGTCAGTCGTTGCTCAACGTCGAGAGTCCCACGCTGCTTCTGGGTGTGGGGCTGGGTTACGAGCTGAAGTTTCTGTTGCGGAAAGCTCGCGTTCCGCGTTGGTACGCATACGAACGCGATTTGGCGCTGTTGCGTGTCGCGCTCACGCTGCACGATTTCAGCGCGGAGATGCTGTCCGGACGCGTGCGTTTCCTGCGCCAGGATGAGCTGCTTCTGCTTGGTGAAGGGGAAGTGACCCGGGTCGTGCCGGGTTCGGTGCTGTTTCACCGGAACAAGATCGAGTACCTTACCATCCGGCGGATGATCGAATTCGGCGAAGTCGCCTCGCGCCGGGCGGTGCTTTTGTCCGGCTCCGAGCTCTTTTCGCTGGATTGTGCGGACACATTATTCGATCGAGGGTGGGATGTCTTTGAGGTGGATCCGACGATTCTCACCGCGCGTATGACCGACGAAATGCTGGCCGCACTGCGACCGCATTTGATTTTGAAGATCAATCTGCTGGCGGGAATCGAGCAATTCTGTAGACACGCGACGGTGGTGGAGTGGGAGATCGATCCCACGGCCTCACCCATGCGACCTGTGGCTGCCGGAAGTGCGAGCAGGCTGTTTGTGTTCACCCACAATCCGGAGCGTACGGATCAGTTTCGGGCTGCGGGACACCGCCATGTGCGCTATTTGCCGCTTTGCGCTAATCCCAAGAGACTTTCTCGCGTGGCAGCGCGCAGCGAACGCGAGGAGCGGTTTGCCTGCAACCTGTCGTTCGTCGGGTCGCTCATGCGCCGCAACCAGCAGCGGCTGCTCACCGACCTTTTGGGGAAACTGCGAGCACTCGTCGCCGATGGCCAGCAGGACTGGGGGCCGGTCATCGGGTGGATTGAGCGACTCCTGTCTCATCCTCCCGTTGTGACGAAACAGGATAGGACCGTCGAGACGCTAACGCAAATTCTGAAAAGCAACGACCTCCCGGAGATGGTTGAAATCGATGGTGCAGAGTATCTGGTGGTTTCACCGGTGGAAGAGTTTCTCGCGTATTTGTGGAGAAAGCAGATGGTCACCGCTCTGCTGCCGTTTCAGCCCCGTTTGTGGGGGGACAGCGATTGGCGAGACGATTTTCCTGACCATTACTGCGGAATCGCTGACCACTACCTGGAGGTTCCGCACATTTACCGAGCGTCGAAAATCAATTTGGATATCTCGCGCCTCTATCAGCCGAATGTGGTCACCATGCGGGTGTTCGACGTGCTGGCGTGCGGCGGATTCGTGCTGGCCGACCGCAACGCGGCGCTGCTTGAGCTTTTCCGCGAGGACGAGGAGATTGTCTGCTATGACACGCAGGAGGAGGCCGTGGAAAAAGTGCGGTTCTATCTGGCGCACAAAACCCTCCGGGAAAAGATCGCGCGGCGAGGATACGAAAAAGTGCGGGCAGAGCACACCTTCGAGCATCGTTTAAATGCGATTCTCGCGGAGACAGGCTTGGGTGGCGAAGGTCCTGCCGTTGTTTGACTCTGGATTTCTCTTGCCGGCGAGGGACCTGCAGGCCGCGATGTCGCATTTGTAGACGGTCAATTTTTGGTGCGGCTTGCCGATAAACTAAGCAGCGTAAACGACATAACAGCAAGGAGTGCTTATGCGAATTCTGGTGACTGGCGGAGCCGGTTATGTCGGCAGCGTGCTGGTGGGGAAGTTGCTTGCGGAAGGACACCATGTCCGGGTCCTGGACAACCTGATGTACCACGGCTTCAGTCTGATCCCCTACTTTGGCGACAGCCACTTCGAGTTCATCAAGGGCGACATTCTCGACGCGGCCACCGTCAGGCGGTGTGTGCACGACGCGGATTTCATCATCCACCTTGCCGCGATCGTCGGGTATCCGGCTTGCAAGAAGAATCCGACGCTCGCTCGCGACGTCAATGTCTACGGCACGCGCATGCTGGACAAAAACCGCAGCAAGAGCCAGCCCATCGTTTTTGCGTCCACCGGGAGCAACTACGGCGCGCTGATCGGCGACCTCTGTACCGAAGAGACGCCGCTCAACCCGCTGACCATCTACGGTCAAACCAAGACCGAGGCGGAGCAGATGCTGTTGGATTCCGGCAGCGTGGTCTGCTACCGATTCGCGACCGCGTTCGGCCTGTCCCCGCGGCTCCGGCTCGACCTGATGATCAACGATTTCGTCTACCAGGCGATCAAGAAGCGAAATCTCATCGTCTACGAACGCACCTACAAGCGCACATTCATCCATGTGCGCGACATGGTGAGGAGCTTCCAGTTTGCGCTGGAGAATTACGACCGCCTGGAAAATGAGGTGTTCAACGTGGGCTCAGAGAAACTCAACTACAGCAAAGAAGATGTCGCGTTGAAGATCAAGGAAAAGGTCGATTTTTACTTACACTTTGCCGACATCGGGCGGGATGAGGACCAGCGCAACTACCAGGTCTCCTACGAAAAGATCCGGCGGCTGGGCTTCGAAACGTCGGTCACCCTGGAGCAAGGGATCGACGAGCTGATCCGGGGATACGAGCTTATCGACGAGCGCAATCCTTTTGCCAACGTGTAGAGCTCCCGGAGCGTGAGCATTTCGCCCGGATGATTCACAAAACGCAAATAAGCAGGACTGGCCATTTTGGAACTTATGAACGTAACCTGTCATTCTGGTTTCTTCGCAATTCAGCGAAAGAGAAATTGCGAAGAATACCGGAATCTTTGTCCATGCGTCGATTGGTGCCTTGAGATTCCGGGCTCCGCCAACCGGCGGAGCCGGAATGACACAGGTTAGACATCAAAACCACCAAACTGATTGGAAGGATCATGGGATTCTGGACCGACAAAAAGGTCGTGGTCACAGGAGGGGCAGGCTTTCTCGGCAGGGTGATCGTCGATAAACTGCGCGGCCTGGGCGCCATCGTCTCTGTTCCCCGCAAGCGGGAGTACAATTTCATTCACCTGTCGGACGCGCTGCGCTGTTTTCAGGAGGCAGATCCTCAGGTCGTCATTCATGCCGCCGCGTACTACGGGGGCATCTGGATCAACCAGCTCTATCCCGGCCGCATCTACTTTGAGAATCTCATCATGGGGGCCAACGTCATCGAAGCGGCCCGTCTGGTGGGCGTGGAGAAATTTGTGGGGATCGGCACAGCCTGTTCCTATCCCGGGTTTCTGGAGGGGGAGCTGAAGGAAGAGAACCTATGGGACGGCCCGCTGCACGAAAGCGTGCGCAACTACGGCTTGACCAAAAAAATGATGGCCGTGCAGTGCTGGGCTTACCAGAAACAGTACGGCTTTCGCGGCATTCATTTGATCCTCACCAATCTCTACGGGCCGCACGACACGTTCAATCCTGAGCGCTCGCACGTGGTCGCGGCGCTGGTGCGCAAATTTGTCGAGGCCAGATTGCAAAAGTCTCCCACCGTGGAAGTGTGGGGCACGGGCAAGCCCGTTCGCGAGTTTCTCTACGTCGAGGATGCGGCTGACGCGATCGTTCGGGCCGCGGAAGTGTACGACGATGTTCAGCCCTTGAACATCGGCACCGGGATCGGGACCTCCATCAAAGAACTCGCAATGCAGGTTCAGCGCATCGCGGGATTTGAGGGCGAAATCGTCTGGAACACCGAGAAGCCCGACGGCCAGTTGAAGAAGATTCTGGACGTGCGGAGAATGCAGGAGGTTCTCGGTTGGCGACCGCCCACAGATCTGGTCACCGGGCTGGAGAAAACCATCCGCTGGTACGAGGCTCACAAACAGGAGGCGGACCTTCGCTGGTAGGAACAGGGATGGCCACACAGCGCTTGCACGCGGACCTACAAAACAAAGACTACCTGCGCTGGCGCGACTTTTTGCGCCAGGCGGACGACTGGAGTTCAGACGAGATCGCGGCGTACCAGCTCCGCGAGTTGCGCCGGATCATCGAACATGCTTACCGGAATACGGCGGGGTATCGACGTCTTTACGACGAAGCAGGCGTTGACCCCGGCTCGTTGCAAGATCTGGACGACATCCGGCGCTTCCCTTTTGTGGAGAAAGAGACCATCCGCGATGCGCTGGACGAGTTTTCGGTAGACATGCCCGGGCGAACCTATGTCACCACCGGCGGCAGCACCGGCATCCCGTTCGGCATGTACCGCGATCCCCAGGCCTTTGCCAAAGAGCTGGCTTCCAAGGCGCATCAGTACGCCCGGGTCGGGTGGCGGGAAGGCGACCGCCAGTTCGTTCTGCGGGGCGTGCCCATCCAAACCCGAGACCACGTGCAGTTTGTGCCCAAATTCAACGAGTTGCGCTGTTCATCCTACCATCTCGTGCCCGAATGGATGGAGTACTTCACCCGGCGGGGTCTGGCCTACAAACCGGAGTGGCTCCGGTGCTACCCGTCTTCGGGCTACCTGTTCGCCCGCTTTTTGCGAGACCGCGGCTGGACTTTCCCGGGGGTGAAAGGCATTCTGTGCGCGTCGGAAAACCTGTACGATTTTCAAAAGGAGCTGTTGCAGGAGGTGTTTCAGGCCCGGGTGTTCAGTCACTACGGACACTACGAATTGGCGGTGCTGGCCGGATTCTGTGAATTCGAAGACACCTACCACGTGCTGCCCCAGTACGGTTTTGCTGAGCTGCTGGACCGGCAGGACCGGCCCGTCACCCGGGCGGGAGAAATGGGGGAAATTGTAGCCACCTCGTTTATCATGCACGCGACGCCGTTTATTCGTTACCGCACCCGCGACTTCGCCGTGCTCAAAGGTTGGGGCTGTTCTTCCTGCGGACGTCCGTACCAGGTCTGGGAGAGAATCGAAGGTCGGCTGCAGGAGTTCATCGTGACGGGAACCGGACGGTTGATTTCGATGACCGCGATCAATTTTCACGACGACATTTTCGACCACATCCGGCAATTTCAATTTGAGCAAACAGAGAGAGGTCGCTTGACATTCAAGTACATCCCAAAAGACACGCTGAGCGACGCGGTTTTGAAGCAAATCGAGCGGCGCCTGTTGGAGAAGCTGGGTGACGATGTCGTCCTGCGCAGCGAAGCCGTGAGCTTCATCCCGCTCACCCGGAGGGGCAAGCACCGATTTCTGATCCAGCAGCTTCCGTTGGAGTTCGGCGATGCCTAGGTGGGAGCAGCAAAGGAAGAACACGGTGGCGGTGGTGCGGCTCGGAAAGCCGGCCTATCCCGAGACCGCGCCGTACAATCCTTCTGAGCCTTACCCGGAGTACCCCTTTGCCGGCGAACTCTCAGGAGAAGAAAACGCGGTCTACCGCGGGGTGCGCCGGCTCTTCTTTGAGCTCGGCCTGGACCGGGAGCATTACGAAACCCCGCGGTGGAATCCGCTGGGTCATCTCATCAAGCCCGGGATGAAGGTGGTGATCAATCCCAACTTCGTTCTCAGCAGGCACAAAGAAGGCAAAGACCTCTTTTCCATCATCACGCACCCTGCGGTGTTGCGGGCCATCGCGGATTACTGCTGGATCGCGCTGAAAGGTGAGGGGCGCCTGATCATCGCGGACGCGCCGCAGTACGACTGCAATTTCCAGGAGTTGCTGGAAGAGACGCAATTGCCGCGTGTGGCCGAGCTTTATGCCCGTTTCCCCGGCCCGGCCCTGGAACTGCTGGACCTGCGCAGCTACTGGTCCCGCGGCAAGCACTTTGCGTCCCAAAAACTGCCGTTGCCCGGCGACCCGGAAGGCCACATCACCGTCAACCTGGGCAGGAAAAGCGCACTTTACGGCAAAGGGCACGATGACAAGCTCTACGGCGCGGTGTACGACCGCGATGAGACCATCCGGCACCATCGGGGGGAGACGCACGAGTACCAGCTTTCCCGCACCATCCTGGGGGCCGATGTGGTGATCTCGGTGCCCAAGCTCAAGGTCCACAAAAAGGTGGGCGTGACGCTCAACGCCAAGGGACTTGTTGGGACGGCCACGAACAAAAACTACCTGGTGCACTACACCCTGACGTCGCCCCGCGAAGGCGGCGACCAGTACCCGGACGACCTCTTTACCCCTCTGGAAAAACGGCTGATGAAGATGGAGCGCTGGATGTACGACCACTTTCTGTCCTCTGGCAATCGGTTCCTGGAGTACCTCCATCGTTCCATCTACGCGTTCCACAACACCTTCACCAAGCGGCTGGGCATCAAGGTGCAAGAGGAGAAACGCTGGCTGGACGCCGGAAACTGGTACGGCAACGATTCGGCCTGGCGCATGACGGTGGATCTGCTGCGCGCGTTCTATTTCGCCGACCTCGATGGTAGGCTCCGGGATACGCAGCAGCGTGCGACCTTCAGCGTGATCGACGGCGTGGTGGGCGGTGAGAACAAGGGGCCGCTTGTTCCCGACCCCCAGCCCTCGGGCGTGCTGCTGGGCGGAGAGAATCTCGTCGCGGTGGACCTTGTGGCCACACGCCTCATGGGGTTCGACCCGCTGAAGCTGAAAATGTACAAAACCGTCCTCGAAGATTTGGATTTTGATTTTGGCGTGAGAAGCCTGGACGATATCGAAGTGGTCTGCGCCACCGACCGTGCCTGGCAAAACTGTTTGCAAAACCAAACCGATCGTTTTTTGGATTACAAGCCTTTCCCGGGTTGGAAAGGACATATAGAAATCGGAGTCAAGGAAGAACTATTTGAGGATGCGGATGTCTGAGAAGATTTCGGTTGTGGGACTGGGAAAACTCGGATTGCCGCTGGCGGCATGCTTCGCCCGGCGGGGTTTTCAGACGCTCGGGGTGGACCTGGATGAGCGCGTGGTGCAGGCCGTAAACAGCGGGCGCGCGCCTCACTTTGAACCCGGGCTGGACGCGTTGCTGGCCGAGTTCGGCGGCTCGCGACTTCGGGCCACCACGGACCACCGCGAGGCCATCGTGCAGTCCGACGTGACCATGGTGTTGGTCGCCACGCCCAGCAATCCCGACGGCACGTTTTCCAATCGCTATGTGGAAGCCGCCCTGCGTTCGCTGGCAGGTGCTCTGGCGCAGAGTGACAAGCCGTATCATTTGTTCGTCATCAGCAGCACGGTGGTGCCCGGCTCCACCGAAAACAGCTTCATCCCGTTGCTCGAGAAGCATTCCGGCAGACGACTGAACCAGGGCTTTGGCGTCTGCTATGATCCCGACTTCGTCGCGCTGGGGGAAGTCATCCACGGCTTTCTGCGACCCGAACTGGTGGTCATCGGCGAGAGCGACCGCCGCGCCGGCGACCAGATGGAGGCGATTCACCGCAAGCTTTGTGAAAACGAGCCGTACATCGCGCGCATGTCGCTGATCAGCGCGGAAGTCGCAAAGGTGAGTTTGAACACCTACATCACCATGAAGATCAGCTTCGCAAATACGCTGGCCAATCTCTGCGAACACCTTCCCGGCGCGGACGTGGACGAGATCACGCGCGCCATCGGAGTGGACAAACGCATCTCGCCGCACTACCTGCAGGGAGGGCTGAGCTTCGGGGGCACCTGTTTCCCCAGAGACACAAAAGCCTTCATCACCATTTCCGAGAAGTTTGGCAGCAGTCCCGAGCTCATCCGCGTGGTGGACCAGATCAACCAGCGTCAGGACGAACATCTCACCGAGCTGGTTCTGCGGCAGATCGGGGAGCGAAAAAATGCCACGGTGGGAATTCTGGGGCTGGCTTTCAAGCCTAACACCACGGTGATCGTGGAATCCCCCGCGTTGAAACTCTCCGGTGAACTGCTCAAACGCGGGCACCGGGTCGTGGCCTACGATCCGCTGGCGGCTGAAAACGCCCGTTCGGTTTACCGTGAAATCGAATATGTCGAAACGGTGGAGGCCTGTCTGGGCCGGGCGGATCTCTGCGTGCTCACCCATCGTTCCCAGAGCCTGAAGACTGCGGTGGAAAACTACGTGCCGCATCGCCCGCTGACGGTCGTGGATTGCTGGCGGTTGCTGGACCGGAGGCGACTGCATCCGAGCATCAAGCACGTGGCGCTGGGTAAACCCAGTGCGGAGCGTGTGGAGAAATAGACGTGCGGAGCGGACAAATGCAGCCCCTGAAGCCGGAACAGCCCGGAATCAGATTTGCTGTGGTCAAGCAGTGCTACGACATCACCGGTCCCTGGGCGACTGCAAGATGGGCGGACACCTCCCCCCGCTCCTTCCTGCAGAAATGGCCCTACAAAGCCAGTCTTTGGGAACTCTCCTGTCTTTTCCACGCGGACTGGTACGTCATCCCCTACGTGCACGATTCGGAGTACATTCGGACCGTGGCCTTGCGGTCTCAGGAGAGGGTGAAGCTGTTTGACCAGCATGTGACCGGCATCGTTTCGCCAGAAGAGATCCCTTTTGAGCAATACGATGTCGTGCTCTCGCTTGACCCCATTTTGAGA
>CAYQOI010000124.1:0-8628 GCA_964419085.1 uncultured Cytophagia bacterium
TCCCCTGCAGAATGTGGTAATCCTCGATGTAGTTGCCGATGGGCTGCAGGTTCATGTACCGCTTCTCTGCCGCTTCTTCGTAGCTCTCTTTGAAGACGTACAGCTCCAACTCGGACCCTCCCATGGCCACGTACCCCCGCTCTTTGGCCTGCTCGGTCTGGCGGCGCAGGATCGTCCGAGGCGCGACCTCCACCAGCGTGTCATCGGTCTCATGGTACACGTCGCACAGCACCAGCGCGGTCTTGTCCAGCCAGGTGGCCACCCGCAGCGTGTCCAGGTCGGGCTTGAGGCGGAAATCGCCGTAGCCGCTGGCCCAACTGGTGAACGCGTACCCCGCGACCGGATCCATCTCCATGTCGCACGCGAGAAGGTAATCGCACGCGTGCATGCCGCCCCCCACGATCTCATCCACAAAGTAGCGGCCCACGATGCGTTTGCCCATCAACCGGCCGTACATATCGGGGAACACGGTGAGGACGGTTTCCACTTCTTCGGTCTCCACCAGCCGTCTCAGCGTTTCGATATCGAGCATGCCTCTCGCGCTTTCCTGACTCATGCTGATCTCCTTATTATCTCCTCATCCGAAAACAAACCGTCTGCCGTCAGTCCGGTATTCAAGCGGCCCGGCATCTGCCGGGCAAAGCCGCCTGAAACCGGCATGACATCACAAAAAAGTTCAAACCTCAGTCTTCATTTGTGAATGATTAATTCAGATTAGTCGCCCACATGGAAAAAGACACTCTTCAATTCGCTGTAGTGGTCCAGCACCGCGAGCCCCAACTCCCGGCCTACCCCGCTGCGCTTGACGCCGCCGAAAGGCGCTTCCAGGTGCACGCTGTGGCCCGAGTTGACCGAAATGACGCCGGTTTCAACCGCGCGGGCCACCCGCAGCGCCCGTTGGAGATTCTGCGTCCAGATGGAGCCGGACAGGCCGTACGTGCTGTCGTTTGCAATCCGCACCGCCTCCTCTTCCGTGTCGAACGGGATGGCGCAGAGCACGGGACCGAAAATCTCCTCGCGCGCGATGCGCATCTCGGCCGCGACCTCCGCGAACAGGGCCGGGGTGAGAAACGCGCCGCGGCGCAGAGGCTCCGCATCGGGCACCTGCCCGCCACACACCAGCCGGGCGCCCTCGCTGGGGCCGAGTTCGATGTAACCCTGGACGCGCTTGCGGTGTTCGTGGGAAATGAGCGCCCCGATTTCCGTTTCCGGGTCCAGGGGGTCGCCGATGCGCACCGTCTCGAACGCGTTGGCCAAACGCGCCAAGAATTCTTCGTAGATGGGACGTTGCAGCAGCAACCGGCTGCGGGCACAGCAGTCCTGCCCCGCGTTGCCCAGGACACTCCACACCGTGCCCGGCACCGCGGCGTCGAGTTCCGCGTCGGCAAACACGATGTTGGCAGACTTGCCCCCCAACTCCAGCGTGACCCGCTTGATGTCGTCGCCGGCCAGCTTCATCACCCGGCTCCCCACCTCTGTGGAACCGGTAAACGAGATCTTGCGCACCAGGGGGTGGCGCACCAGCGCCTCCCCGGCCACCTCCCCTTTCCCCGGCACGATGTTCAGCACCCCGGGCGGCAGCCCGGCCTCCAGGGCCAGTTCACCCAACCGCAGCGCGGTGAGCGGCGTCTGCTCCGCCGGTTTCACCACCACCGTGTTGCCCATGGCCAGGGCCGGCGCGACTTTCCACGATGTGATCGCGATGGGAAAATTCCACGGCAGGATCAGCGCGCAAACGCCGATGGGCTCGCGGAAGGTCAAGCTGACGCCCGGTGCGGCCACCGGAATCGTCTGGCCGCCGACTTTGTTCACCGCGCCGGCGTAGTACTCGAAGCAGTCTGCGGCCAGGGCCACTTCATCCCGGGCCTCGCGGATGGGCTTGCCCACATTCTGGCTTTCCAGTCGGGCCAGTTGTTCCTGCTCGTCACGCAATCGGACCGCCAGGTCCAGCAGCAGACGCGTCCGCTCCCGACTGTTGAGCCTGCGCCACGGCCCGTGGTAAAAGGCCCGGTGCGCGGCCTGGACCGCGAGGTCAACATCTTCCGGGCCGCACTCGGCGACTTTCGCGAGCGGCTCCGAGGTGGCAGGATTGACGATGGAGCGGGTCTCGCCTGATTCTGCAGGAATGCGTTTCCCGTCGATCAGTGCCTTTTCAGTTCTCACGGCCACCTCTCGGCAAAAATTAGGGTGAATAGAAGCATCCGGCGGCGCACCCGCCGGCTTTCCCGGAGCGTTGCGACTCAAACCACATCGATCTCGGCAACGCTCTCAAAAATCCAGGTGGGACGAAACGGGTAGGCTTCCAGGGATTCCCGTTGGCTCACGCCGGTCAGCACCAGGATGGTTTCGATGCCCGCCTGCACACCGGCCAGAATATCGGTGTTCATGTTGTCGCCGATGATCACCGCCTCTTCAGAATGCGCATTGAGATGGTTGAGTGCGGCGCGCATCATCCACGCGCTGGGTTTGCCCACGTAAAACGGCTTCTTGCCGGTGATGCGCTCGATGGGCGCACAGAGCGCGCCGCAGGCGGGGTGACCGTTGGGACCGGCGTGGTCGGGATTGGTCGCGATAAACTGCGCGCCGTTCATGATGAAATATGAGGCCTTCTGAATCATGTCCCAGTTGTAGGCGCGCGTCTCTCCCACCACCACCACATCCGGATTGATGTCGGTGATGGTAAAACCGATGCGGTACAATTCGTGGGTTAACGCGCCTTCCCCGATGACGTAGGCCTTCCGTCCCTTTTGCTTGGCCAGAAAGTCCGCTGTGGCCATGGCGGAGGTGAAAAAGCACTTCTCCGGCACCTCTATGCCCGCCGAAGCCAGGCGGTTCTTGAGGTCAGCCGGCGTTTGCGAGGGATAGTTGGTCAGCAGCAAGAGGGGGTTGCCCTGCTGCAAAATGCGAGCGATGAACTTGTCCGCACCGGGAATCGCGTTGTTGTCGTGCAGCAGGACACCGTCGATATCGCAAATGATGGCCCTGGAGGAAGCCATGGCCGGTCCTCTCAGTTGGTGCCGGTAGCGAGCTTTTCGGCCAGGGAGTAGCGCGGCACGATGTCCACCGGAACGTCCTGCAGCTTCTCCAGGCCGGCGCTCAACTCCTCCGGCAGGCTGACATACTTGTCAAACAGTTTGCGGGTCCCGTCGTAATCGCCTGTGGCCTGCAGGATACAAATATCCTGGACCAGCTCTCGCACCCAGTTCTCGAAGGTCTTGAAGTTGACCGAAAACGTCCCGGAAGCCGCATCGTAGCTCAACGCCCCCTTTTCGCGCAGGTAGTTGAATTGCAGCGCGTTGCCCTTGCCGTGCGCTTCGCCGATGCCGAAGCGGATGCCGCGGAAGAGTCCGGCCAGGTAGGTCACCGCGATTTTCTTGCGCAGGGTGCTGGGCAGCAGCCCTTTCTCGATCATGTAGTACAAATTGTACACGCCCATGATGTCGGCCTTGGCCTCCTCGATGGGTGCGTACAGCTCTTTGAGCTCCAGCCGTACCTCGGTTTGCCGCCCGTCCACGGTGATCTTGCCCGGGCCCAGGCCGTGGGACAACTCGTGGAACAGCACTTCGTTGGTAAAGGCTTCCGCGGAGAGATAGGCCTGCTGCTGCTCGCTGACCAGCCGCTCTGCGATGGGCTTGAGGATTTTGTCGTACTTGGCCGCGATCACGTTGCGCAGCAACACCTTCTTGCTGCCCTTTTTCTCCCGCACCACCTCGTCGTTCGGCAGATTGAATGCGATGGTCTGCACGCCGGCCTTTGTGTCGCCCGCGGTAAAGACCTCGTCCACCACCCGGATGGGCGACTCGGTGCCGCGCTTGAGATTTTTCATCTTGTTGGGAATGGGCAGATGCCGCTCCATCGCGGGGAGCTGTTCTTTGTAGCGCGCCAGCTTCTGACTCTCCTCGGGATCTGCGACGGTGACGAACGCCTCGAACGACGCCTTGTAACCGAACAGCTTGTCTTCGTACACCTCGTACGGCCCGATGGTGATCTCCACGGGACTGTCCAGGTCCATCCAGGCCATGTCGCTCTCGCGGTACGTGTTGGAGGCAAACGCATCGGCGCGCGAGCGGAGAAACGTTTTCAGCGATTCATTTGACGTGAGGTCGGCGGCTTCCCGCAGCAGTTTTGCCGCAGGCTCCAACCACTGCTTGAACGCCTGGGAGTAGGGAACCGCGACCAGTTGCTCCCCCTGGCGCCGCACCAGCGTGTAGAGGCTTTTGAGCGAATCGGCCTGCTCGGGGTGGGCTTCAAGATACGCGTTGAATTCATCCTTGGTCATATCCTCCGGATAGAATCCCGCGCCCTCGGGCTTCTTCAGTTCATCGATAAACGGCGCGTCGTGCTCATCCAGGCGGTCCCAGGGACCGAACGAAATCTGAAAATAGTCGTACGCTTTTCGCCCCAGTTCGTCGGTGCGTTTGGCCAGGGCGTCGCGGTAGCGGGGGTTCTGCTCCCAGACCTGGCGCAGAAAGATCTCGTCCATGTAGCGGCTCGCTTCGATCAGCTTGGCGAGCGCCTGCTGCTCGTTTTCCGGTAGAAAAGAGATGTCCGCGCTCACTTCGACGGGTGCAAATCGGGCCAGCAAGTCGCCGACATCGGGATGAATGTCCAACTTCACCTCCTTGTCGCCGCAGGCGAAGAACAGCACCAAGGCACTGCACAAAAACCACATCATTTTACGCATGCTTCCCTCCATTTTCCTCAGTGACGGTGGAAAAAGTCCGCGGGAGCGTGAACCTTTTGCCCGGACTTTCATATAATGAGTCAGAACACTGCAGCGGTTTGAAACGGCTTAAAGTTCAGTAGAAACAGCGTCTTTCCTCGCCTCATTATAGCAAATAATGGAAATAATGTCAAGTTAAATTGCGGTTGTAAACTACCGTAGCGAAGAACCCCAAAAAGCAAGGAGGGACACAGGTGAAGACAAAAATTGCGCTTTGTCTTTTGCCGCTGGCCATGCTCTTCTACTCCTGCATGACCAACCCGGTAACCGGCAAAAAGGAGTTGAGCCTGCTCAGTTACGACAAAGAGCTGCAATTGGGCGCGGAGGCCGACAAGAGCATCGTCGCCCAGTACGGGCTGTACGACGACCCCAAAATCGCTGCCTTCCTCACCGATCTCGGAACGCGGATGGCGCGCATCTCACATCGCCCCAACCTGGAATTTCACTTCAGGCTGCTGGACAGCCCGGTGGTCAACGCGTTCGCCCTGCCCGGCGGCTATGTCTACATCACCCGGGGCATTCTCGCGTACATGAATTCCGAGGCTGAGCTGGCGGGTGTGCTGGGACACGAGATCGGGCACGTGACCGCGCGACACGGCGCAAAGGCCTACACCCGGGCACAACTGGCCCAGTTCGGCTTTACCGCAGGCTACCTGTTTTCACAGACTTTTCGCCAGGTGAGCGATTTGGCGCAACTGGGCGTGGGCCTGCTTTTCTTGCGCTTCAGTCGCGACCAGGAGCGGCAGTCAGACCAGCTCGGCGTGGAGTACTCCACCAAGGTCGGCTACGACGCCACCAACATGGCGCACTTCTTCGGCACGTTGAATCGGCTGCAGCAGGAAAGCGGCCAGAGCCTGCCGGCCTGGTTCTCCACCCACCCCAATCCGGTGGACCGGGAGAAGCGGGTGCTGCAACTGGCCAAAGAGGCGCAGCAAAAATCCACCCTGCGGCATTTCGCGACCCGGCGGGGGCCGTACCTCAGCCTCATCGACGGCATCGTCTTCGGCGAGGATCCCAGACAGGGTTTCGTGGAAAACGGTACCTTCTACCATCCGCAGTTACTGTTTCAGTTCCCCGTCCCCACTGGTTGGGTCGTGAACAACACGCCACAGGTGGTGCAGATCATCAACAAGAACAAAAGCGCGGGCATCGAGTTTACCCTCGCCAAACAGGCCAGCGCCAGGGCGGCCGCGGACAAATTCGTCCTGGACTCAGGCGCAAAGGTGCTGTTCTCGGACCGCCGGAAGATAAACGGTTTTCCCGCCGAAATCAGAGAGAGCCTGGTGACAAGCCAGAACCGCGAGATGAAGGTGCTCTCCTATTTTATCGAAAAAGGCCGGCGGGTGTATGTGTTCCACGGCTTCGCGTCCGTGGCCAACTACAGCAAGAACCGCAGCTCGTTCAAATACACCATGGAAAACTTCGACCGGCTCAGAAACGAAAAGGCCAGGCATGTCAAGCCCACTCGGGTGAAGGTCGTGAGAGTGACCAAAACCACCTCGCTGAAGCGCTTCCTCGCCCGCTATCCCAGCAAGCAGTTGAGCGCAGAAAAGCTGGCCATCATCAACGGCCGACACCTCACCGACACCCTGAAGCCGGGGGAACGCATCAAAGTGCTGACGAAATAATCTGTCGGCGTTGGGGGAGAAAAAGAGAGGCCGTGGAAAGGCACATAACCTTTACCGGGAAGGATGAGGCGGCAGGGACGGGCGCCCGCCCTTCACTGTTCCGGGCTTAACTTCTTGAGACGCTGGTTGATCTTGGCGAGCTCGATGAGGAGCTCCTCCAACTGCGTGGTGTAAGCCCGGGCGGTCAACTGGCTTTTGCGCGCTTTCAAGTCCTCGATTTTTTGTTCCAGGGCCAGTTTCTCGAACAGCAGCTTCTCCCGCGGGGATTGCGGGACGCCGCTACGGCTTTTCTGCAGCGCAGCCTCCAGCTCCTGAGAGACGGGCGCGAGATAGACCCGCCTGGCCCACAACCCGTCCGCGGCGTTCTCCAGCTTCGGACTGCCTTCGCCGTCGCCGTTGTCGTCCAACAGCGGTTTTTCCGAAGCCAGCCGGCGCTTGTCGCCGTACCACTTCTCCAGATGCACACGCGCGTAGCGAAACGCTTCCGCCAGGCTCACCCGCTTATCCTTGTTGATGTCCGCCGCGTCCGAGGCAAACGCATCGATGAAAAAATCCGCGAAATGGGTCTCCTGGTTCTGCAGGCCCGTTTTGGTGGCGGTCACGATCACGCGCTCTTTGTTGCTGATGCGTTTGATGAACGGCCCGCTGGCGCTGCTGGTGTTCACCAGAATAATCCTGTCGGTGGGCAGCCGGCTCAGGAGTTCGGCGTAGTCCAGATCCCGGAGATCGGGTCCCACCAGATTGAATTTGCTCCAGCGCCCGTCAAACGTGCCGTGCCCCACCATGAACACGAAGAGCTGGTCCTCCGGTTTCAACTCTCGTGCGAGCCGCCGCACGGCCTTTTTTACCTCTGCGGCGGTGGAACGGCCGGTTATTCTCACGGAATCCAGCGCCGGGTCTTCAAAGAGATAGAGAATGTTGGCGGGCTGGTACTGCAAGCGCTCCACCAGGAGATTGTACATCCGCTGGGTCTGTTCCAAGTACTTCTTGGTGAATGCCTCCTCGCCGCCGATTCCCCCGATGATGAGCGCAAAGCGCCGACCCGGTTTTGGGGAAACCTGAGCCGAAACCGAATACGCGGTGAGCAGACACAAAACAGCGCAAAAAAGCGCTCCTTTTCTCCAGAACCGGGGGAAACGCACCATCATCTCTCGCCTCAGGAAAGACCCTTGCTTCGACGAACGTACCATTCCGCAGAGAGGAGCAGAATAATGATCAGGAATGCGAAGGGCATGTCCCACAGGTCGTGCTGCACCAGCTTTGAGTAGCTGCTCTCCCGCACCGAGATCTCGTCGGGGAGCGTGAGCGCGTCCGCTTCATGGTAGTACTTTCCTCCGCTGACCTCGGCGAGCCGTTTGAGCAGCGGCGCCTGCAACTGGGCGTTGGTAAACTCGGCGCGCGATTCATCCACGAAAAACGCGGCGGTGGTCTTGCCGAGGAAGTCTCCGTCCGCAGCGTACGCACTCAGTTCCACTTTGTACAGACCGCGCTCCCTGGGCTGGTAAGTCCCGATATATTGAACCTTGCCGTTGGACGACCAGTTGAAGACCACCTCTTCCACCTTGCCGGAGGGCGTGGTGATTCGTCCGCGCACCGTCGCGTTGTCGATAGTCCGGTAGGTGCTGTCGCGCACGTCCGCCTTGATGGTGACCTCGTCGTTGGGCACGTAGGTTTCCCGCTCGGTGTGAGCCTCCAGCGGTTTGGGAGAAGACAACGCCAGCCAGCGCAGGAGTTGCCGCCAGAAGCGCTCGTGGCTCATGTCTTCATGGGGCATGCTCATCTGCCAGTGCCAGGAACTGGACGTGGCAAAAACCATGGTGCGCCCGCGGCCGAACCGTTGGTCCGCCAGGATGATCTTCGGGTTGTTGGCTTCGCTCAGCGGGTGCACCGCGAGCACGGTCGCTCCGGGTTTGGCCCGCCCCAGGGGATTGTAGCCCTCCAGCTCGGGCAGGCGTTCCCACAGCAACCGGTTTTCCACCTCATCCGGCGCAAGCTGCAGAATGGGATTGCGCTGACCTTCCGCAGTGAGCATGAGCTTGAACTTGTCCCGGAAGGTCGCGGGAGACGAGCTACCCGCGGCGTTGCCGTAGGGTAATTCCACCGGCAGGATGTTCTCGATGGGCGAGCCGGCGTAGCCGCCCTGTGCGAAAGAGTACACCCCGCCCAGCATCAGAAATCCGCCGCCGCGTTCCGCGACGAAATCCACCGTGTTCTGCAACTGTTCATCGCTGAAATAGTCCCGCGGCATGCTGCCAAAGATGATCGCATCGTAGCGGA
>CAYQOI010000125.1:0-8621 GCA_964419085.1 uncultured Cytophagia bacterium
ACGGAAACTTCCTGATGAGGATGGGTCGGAGCCGGGAAGGCTTGCGACACAGCCGAATCGCCCAGGAGCTGGATCCGCTTTCGCTCATCATCAACGCGAGTTGGGGGCATCGTCTCTACTACGCGCGGCGATACGATCAGGCGATCGCACAGTGCAAGAAAGCGCTGGAACTGGACGGCGACTTCGTTTTTGCGCTTCACTACCTGGGTGGAGTTTATGAGAAAAAGGGATTGTGTGACCAAGCCATCGAGGTCCTCGAAAAGGCGATGACCCTCTCCCAAGAGAATCCCCCCAACATCGCCGCGCTGAGCCGGACGTATGCAACCTGCGGCCGGGAAGATGAGGCGCGAAGTCTGCTCCACAGCCTCATTGTCCGCTCGGGCCAATCCTATGTTTCCCCGTACCACATCGCTGCGATCTACGAAGGGCTGGGCGAGAAAGACCGCGCGCTCCAATGGCTGGAAAAAGCCTACAACGACCGTGACCCGGTCATGGCGCAACTCAAGGTAGATCCCAGGCTCGACGGCCTGCGTGAAAGCCCGAGATTCGCGGTGCTGCTGAAGAAGATGGGGCTGGAAAGATGACCGGCAAAACTTCCGGCACAGCCGCGGCGCGGCTTGGCGCGCCGCGGCTCGAACGGCTCCTGGAATTCGCCGAAATTCTCAGTCAACAGAACAGCTTTGCGGAGATTCTGCGCGTCACTGCGCAAAAGACGGCCTCGCTTCTGCAGGCGGAACTGTCGCTGATCTTGATGCTCAACCCCCGCACCCAGCAAACGGTCAAAACCATGTTTCGCGAAGGCGGCGAAATCAGCCATCCTCGCTACCGTTCGGTGCAAAACCAGCTCAGCGGGTGGCTCATGAAACACAGGCAACCCTTGCTCGTCGCAGACCTCAAACACGACCCGCGTTTCACCAACGTGATTCTGGGGGAGCTGGCCATTAAATCGGTTGTGGGCGTGCCGCTGCTGGTGGAGGGGGTCGTGATCGGCTCTCTGATCCTCTTCAACAAGCGCCCACAAGGGGCCTTCGATGCGTCCGATCTGTTGTTTCTGAGCAAAGTCGCCACCATTTCCTCGCCGTACCTGCGCAACGTCCAGAAGATTCAGAACTATTTCGCCGCGCCTCTTCCGGAGGCGGCGCTGCTCGCGCGCTACGAGGCCCTGGGACTGTTAGGCAAGAGCAGGCGTTTCATCGAGTTGCTGCAGGCCATCGAGGCGGCTGCGCGCTGCGATGTGCGCGTCCTGCTGCAGGGCGAAAGCGGCACGGGAAAAGAGCAGGTCGCCCGGGCCATCCACAAACTCAGCGCCCGAGCGCCCGGGCCGTTTGTGGCCATCGATTGCGGCGCGATTCCCCCACACCTTTTGGAGAGTGAATTGTTCGGTCATGTCAAGGGCGCGTTCACAGACGCCAAGGCCGATCGCAAAGGACTGTTGGAGGAAGCCGACGGCGGCACACTGTTTATGGACGAAATCGCCAACCTCCCGGCGGAAATGCAGGCCAAGTTCCTGCGCGTACTGCAAGAAGGCGAGGTGCGGCCCGTGGGAAGCAACCGGGCCCGCAAAATCGATGTGCGCATCGTGTCCGCATCCAGTGAATCTCTCAAAGAGCTGGTGGTCGAGAAAAGGTTTCGGGAAGACCTGTTTTATCGCATCTATGTCTATCCCATCAACATCCCGACGTTGAATGATCGCCCGGAAGACATCCCCCTCCTGGCCGATCATTTTCTGCACAAGTTCGCCTCGCTTCAGAACAAGCAAACCGAGGCCTTCGACCAGGAGATCATGGAATTCATGCGGGCGCGCCGATGGTCCGGCAACATCCGGGAGTTGGAGAATTTTGTCCAGCGCCTGGTGACCCTGGCGCCGCAGGGCCTGAAGATCCTGCGGCGCAAGATGCTGCCGGAGGAGTTGCAGCGGGAATGGCACAACCTCAAGTTCGCCTACGATGACGCGCTCGCCCCGAAGTCGCTCACCGAACGCCTTGCCGATTATGAGGCCCAGCTCATTCGCGAGGCATTGGACAGGCACGATTGGAACCAATCGCGCGCGGCCCGTGCTCTGAAAATCCCGGTGCAGACCCTCCGGTACAAAATGAAGAAACTGGGCATCGTAAAGCCGAACTGACCGCCACATGGCTGCCGGCTCACGCTTTCAATCACACCGCATTCCCGCAACGCGCTTTTTAGGCCCCAGCGCCGAGAATTAACTCACCGTTTTTCTCAAGCGTAGGTTCTTAAAAAACAACAGCCGCAGCCACATTTGCAGTTTTTGGTAAACTTTCACACCTTTTTATCCCGCACGGACGTTCCACAGAGAGGCCATCCAAGTAACACATTTTAAAGTACTTAGCGCATCACTTTTCTACCGCTTTTCGCGTGGCATATCTTTTGACCGCTTTCATGACGGTGATGATCTCCAAAGGAGAGACCTGTCATGGGACGAAAGATTCTTTTTGCTGCGGCGCTTTCTTTGCTCACGGTGCAGTGCCTTCGGGGGACGACGCCCGACACGACGAAGTCTGTGGGCGTCGCTGCATTCGACACGCTGCTGTGCACCCTGGATTTGAATGCCCAAACGCAGGCGGGATTCGCGATCACCGAAACAGAGTACCAAGAGCTCGTGGATGCGTGGCAGGCACTGACCGAGCCTGAGAAAAACGGGCTGCTCAACGGTTCGGCTGCGGATCGGTGGAAAGACACGTGCGCCATGGTTTTGCTCTACGGCCTGCGTTCCGGGGAGAACTGGGAAATGCAATTCCACCGGCTGTGCGATTTGAGGCGTCAGGGACTATCGCTAACACTCAGTCTGTCGAACAATCCCGTGCCGCTGGCCGCCGCGCGCAGGCAGTTGGTAGACCTGCTCGTGCGCGAGCCCACGCTGGTCTCCGGAGGCCGGCTGAGCCTCTCCGAAGAAATTAAAAGCCAGGCCGCGGCGCGGGTCGGATATTTGGCGCGGCGGCGACTGGAGAGATGGGAACGGTTGATCAACGGGTTGCAAACCCACCCCGCAGCGGACAAGATCAAGGTGGTCAACGATTTTTTCAACCAGGAAATCCAACGACAAAATGATCAGGGAGCGATTCGGACCTACGACTACTGGCAGTCGCCTATCGAGACGCTGGTGCGCGGGGTCGGGGACTGCGATGATTTTGCGATGGCCAAATATGTTTCCCTGAGACTTCTGGGCATTCCCACCGGCCGCTTGCACCTGGTCGCGTTCCAAGGCAGCAGGGGCGGCCACATCGTGTTGATTTACGATTCGCCGCACAGCGCAGACCGGCTGGTGCTGGACTGTCTCCCCTTTCTGCATCTCGGCCAAAAGCGGCAGAGCATTCTTCCTCTATCTCTGTGGACACGTAAACACGAGGTGCGACCGCTTTATGAGGTGAATGAAAAAGAGCTGATCCTGTTCGACGAGGCGGGACAGACCGTGACCCTAGGCGATCCCCGCGGACACCTCCCGAAACTTGCTTCCGCGCTCCGCAATTCACAGAATCTGCTAACGCAACCGCGACGTTGCGAAAACGCTGAAACCCGACGAGGAGGTGAGGTCTATTGCTTGTGGTCACAATTTAATTCGTGTTTGTGAGATCCCGTGGGACTCGTGTCCTGCATTTTCAAATAGAATCAGCCGATCCGGATTGTTCACAAAACGCAAATAGCCGGGACTCACCGTTTTGGAACTTATGAACGTAAGCTCTCATTCCGGTTTTTTCGCAATAAGCGAAAGCGGACTTGCGAAAAACACTTGAATCTTTGCCCTTGCATCAGTTGGTGCTACGAGATTCCGGCATCCGCCAACGGGCTGAACCGGCATGACAAAAAACGAGAGGATCGCGGCGGTTTGTGAATGATTCAGGCTAAGGAGAAAATACCATGAAGCGTGCTAAATTGGTCGTGCTGTTTGGGCTGCTCGCCGCGTTTTTCGGATGTGAGCAGCAGAACGCGGTCGCGCCGACATCTCAAGTCGTCGGCATCGAGGCGCTCTCGAAGAAGGCAAAGGGCCAAACGAACTTCCACTTCGTCGGCCTCACCACCGCCGCCATCCTCGACGGCGTCCACCACACCATGTTTATGGCCGGGGATGGCGTCATCATCGGCAGGAAAGTCGTAGGCAACGGGACTTTTCAGCACACAGATTCCGATCCCGCTAAGCCCGTCCCAAAGGTCATCCTGGGAGAGGGCACCTGGAAGGCGAAGCGCCTGGTGAGCTTCCGGAGCATTGGGAGCTATGGGGTAGGAGTTGCCGGTGTGTTGAAAATGAGCGTAGTGCTTACACCCGCCAGCGGCGCACCGCCTCTCGCGGCCACGCTCGAGGTGGTCTGCAACATTCCGCCCGCCGGCCTTTTCACCGGGAAAGCCGAAGGGTACACGCTCAGGGTTGCCGGTGCACCGTTTGGCGCGTTCACCGCGCTCGTGCCGCCTGTGGGCGTGACCTGGTTCACCAACACGGCTGAATAGCGGAGCTGACCCTCAGCCGAAGGCGATGCGGACTCAGGGTGGGCGGTGGGATGGGTCCGTCTCCCTTATCAAAGGAAGACTGGTGCGCCCGAGCTAAAAGAAAAGGGGGTAGCGGGCCGGGTCCGCCTCGTGCATGAGGTCGTACACCGCCTCAAACACCTCCTCCACGTTGGGCTTGGAGAAATAGTCACCGTCTGAACCATAGGCCGGGCGGTGGCTCTTGCCGGGAACGGTGCGCGGGGGCGAATCCAGGTAGTGGTAGCCGTCCTGGCGCTCCAGCACCTCCCGCATCATGTAGCCGGTCGCGCCGCCGGGCACATCTTCATCCACGAAGATGATGCGGTTGGTCTTTTTCAGCGAATCCAGAATGACCCCGTGGAGGTCGAACGGTTGCAACGACTGCACGTCGATGACTTCGGTGTCGATGCCCACGGTGTCCAGGGCCCGGGCCGCCTCCAGCACGATGCGGCAGCAGGCGCCGTAGGTCACCACGGTGACATCGGTGCCCGGCCGCAGAATTTCCGGCACGCCCACCGGCACGGTAAACTCGCCGATGTTGTCCGGCAGCCGCTCTTTGATCCGGTAGCCGTTGAGCACCTCCACCACCAGCCCGGGTTCATCGGAGCGCAGCAGCGTGTTGTAGAAGCCGGCCGCGCGGGTCATGTCCCGTGGCACCAGGATGTTGATGCCGCGCAGCAGGTGGAGGATCGCACCCATGGGGGATCCGGAGTGCCACACACCTTCGAGACGGTGACCGCGGGTCCGTACGATCACCGGCGCTTTCTGGCCCCCCTTTGTGCGCCAGTGCAGCGTCGCGAGGTCGTCGGAGAGGATCTGAATAGCGTAGAGCAGGTAGTCGAGATATTGAATCTCCGCGATGGGGCGCAATCCGCGCATGGCCATGCCGATGGCCTGACCGATAATCGTGGTTTCGCGAATGCCGGTGTCGGACACGCGCAGCTCGCCGTATTTTTCCTGTAAGCCCCGGAAGCCCTGATTGACCCCGCCCAGTTTGCCTACATCTTCGCCGAACGCGATCACCCGCGGGTCGCGCGCCAGCGCTGCATCGAAGCAGGCGTTCAGAACCTCGAAGCCGTTCACCGTGGGCGAGCCCTCGGAGTAAACCGGCTTGACCTCCGGAACATTGCGCGCCGCGTCCTCGGACCGGCTGTAGAGATGTGAAGCGTAGCGCTCTTCATTTTCCTTCCACTGTTCCCGCTTCCATGCGATGAGTTTTTCCTTCGCGGGCAGCGGTTCGTCGCGCACGGTGGTCAAAGCTTCCCGAACGACCGGAAATAGCGTGCGTCGCAGCAGAGTCGGTGCGGCCATGAGCTGGCTTCGCAGCGCCTGCAGCTCGGCCGCGTGGCTCGATGCCTGTGCCATTTCATCGATCAATCGAACCACCTCGTCCCGCTCCGCCCGGATGGGCGCCTGGAACGCCTCCCACGCTTCGTCCCGAATGCGGAGGACCTGTTTGCGGTCCTCTTCTTCTATCGCATCCAACTCCTCTGCGGTGGCCACGCCCTGCTCGATCATCCACTCGCGCATCCTAAGGATGCAATCGAATTCGTTTTCCCACTGCAGACGTTCTTTGGACTTGTAGCGTTCGTGACTACCCGAGGTGGAGTGGCCCTGGGGCTGCGTCATTTCCACCACATGAATGAGACAGGGAACGTGCTCCTTTCGTGCCAGCCTTTCAGCCTTGTGGTAAGTGTCCAGCAAGCCCGGGTAATCCCAGCCGCGCACCCGAAACACTTCGTACCCGCTGGCGTTAGGCCCGCGGCGGAACCCGGCCAGGAGCTCCGACAGATTCGATTTGGCCACCTGGTACTCGTTGTGCACTGAAATGCCGTAGTCGTCGTCCCAGATGGAAAGAATCGTGGGCGCGTTGAGCACGCCGATGGCGTTCACGGCTTCCCAGAACATGCCTTCCGCGCACGTCGCGTTGCCGATGGTGCCGAACGCGATCTCGTCGCCGTTTTTGGAAAACTGCGTGAAAGCCTTCAATTCCGGCAGCTCGCGGTAGAGGCGGGAGGCGTAAGCCAGACCCACCAGCCGGGGCATCTGTGAACCGGTGGGTGAAACGTCCGCAGCGGAGTTGGGCCTATCGGTGAGCGACTTCCAGGAGCCGTCGGAATCGAGGCTGCGGGTGGCGAAGTGATTGTTCATCTGCCGGCCGGCAGACGCGGGATCGTGCGCCAGGTCCGGGTCGGCGTAGAGCTGTGCGAAGAACTCGTGGATGTTCGACATCCCGGTGGCGAACATGAAGGTCTGGTCCCGGTAGTAGCCGGAGCGGAAATCGCCGTTGCGAAAGACTTTCGCCATCGCCAACTGCGCCACTTCCTTGCCGTCGCCGAAAATCCCGAATTTGGCTCGGCCGCCCATCACCTCTTTGCGTCCCACGAGACTCGCCTGACGGCTCTGAAACGCGAGACGGTAGTCGCGAATGATCTCATCCCGGCTCAGGGTGAGATTCTTGACGCGCAGTTGTTTCTTTCGGTTGCGGGACGGCACCCGGGAGTCCTCTTTTGCTACGATCATACGCTCTGCTCCTTCGCTTGCCATTCACCTCCTCCACATGGACAAAAATCTCGCACTTACTTTGAAATATAACACAAATGAACGTGAATCGCAAATCGCGGAAGAAAAAAATCCGGTCACTCTTCCTGTTTGTAGATGGTGCCTTCCTTCATCACGAACACCACGTGTTGCATGGCCGTGATGTCCGCCAGGGGGTCGCCATCGACCGCGATGATGTCTGCCAGTTTCCCCGGCTCCACCGTCCCCAGTTGGTCCTCCACCTCCAGGAGTTCCGCGGCCACGCGGGTGGCGGACTGGATGGCCTGCATCGGAGGCATCCCGGCTTCCACCATGTATTTGAATTCGCCCGCGTTCTTGCCGTGCGGGTAGACGCCCGCGTCGGTGCCGAACGCGATCTTCACCCCGGCCTGGTACGCGCGGCGGAACGTGTCTTTGATCTTCGGACCAATGGCTGCAGCCTTGGGCCGGACCACCGCGGGAAAGAAACCCTCGACCTTGGCCTTTTCCGCCACCTCCACGCCCGCGGAGATGGTGGGCACGTAGTACGTCCCGTGCTCTTTCATCAGGCGGATGACCTCCTCGTCCATCAGCGTGCCGTGCTCGATGGAGCGCACGCCCGCGCGGATGGCCCGCTTCATGCCCTCGGCGCCGTGTGCATGCGCCGCGACGTGCATGCCGTAGTCTTTTGCGGTTTCCACGATGGCCCGGATCTCCTCTTCGGTAAACTGGGGGTTCTGCCCGTTCTTGGCCATGCTCAGCACGCCACCGGTCGCGGTGATCTTGATGAGGTCCGCACCGTTTTTGTAGCGCTGGCGCACCGCCTTCCTGGCATCCTCAACGCTGTTGACAACCCCGTCCTCCGGACCCGGATCGCCCATCAACGCCCGTTTCCAACCGTTGGTGGGGTCGGCGTGGCCGCCCGTGGTCGCGATGGCCTTGCCCGCGCTGAAAATACGCGGTCCGATCACGTAGCCCTTGCGGATGGCGTTGCGCAACGCGGTGCTGATCTCACCGCCGAGCTCGCGCACCGTGGTGAACCCGGCAAGCAGGGTCTTCTTCGCCCACGGCACGGAGCGGTACGCCAGGTCTTCCGGATTCATGGTGAACCGTTCGATGTAGGACTGGCGACTCAACTGGCCGGATAGATGCGTGTGCAGGTCCATCAGGCCCGGCAGCACGGTACGGTCCTTCAAATCGATCACCCGGTCGCCAGGCTCGCCCTCGACATATCCCTCTTTGACCGCAGTGATTTGCTTGCCGGAAATGACCACGGACATCTGAGACTTGGCCCGGTCGCTGCGCCCGTCGATGAGCTTGCCGCAGTGAAGAATCGTGTTTTGACTGTACAGCAGTGCGGGGAGAAAAATCATGCCCACGATGGAAAGAGTGATGCGTGTTTTCATCCGGTTCTCCTTTCTGACTCGGTTTACGCAAAACGGTGCCGCCCGAAAGCGGCGGTCACCCACCACCTGTTGTTTTTTGACTGGATTTTACCTGATGGACAGGATTGAGCACTATCGTGTTTCTTTATCGTGTGGGTTTCACAAAGCTGATCTGAATCATCCACCACCTGCCGTGGTCTCGCATTTTGTTTCATTCCGGCTCTGCCAATTGGCGGA
>CAYQOI010000126.1:0-8607 GCA_964419085.1 uncultured Cytophagia bacterium
ATGTAGCGCTCGCCCACCCGCACGTTGACGAACTGCGCGGGCTCAGCGTACGTGGCGATGGCGGGACAGGAGAGGCGCATCAGGTAGATTTGGTCGGAGAGGTTTTTGATGTCCAGCACCTCGCACAGATGGAGTCCCGTACCGGCGCGTTTTGCCATGGGCATCACGGTTGCTTTTGCCGATGCGTAAGCGGGGGACGCTCACCAGGTGGGGGCGCGGGGGACTTGTCTTTCGGGGGTGTTTTGGGCGGAGGCGAAGACGCCGGACGCGTTTCGGCCTTCGGCTTGACCGTGGGCACCTGGTGGGAAGCTGGTGGTGTCTCTGCTTTTTTGTCCTCTTTTTTCTGTCGAAGAGCGAGCTCGACCGCTTGCAGTTTTCTGCCCACGTGTTTGCTGAATTCCGATTTGGGATACTTCTGCACCAGTTGTCGATACACGTCCGCCGCCTTTTGATTGTCTTCCATCACCTCATCATAAATCCACCCCATGGCATAAAGCGCTTTGGGCGCAAACTCGGTGTTTGCGAATTTTTCCGCTACGGTTTGGTAGTCACGCAGCGCCGCGCGCGGCCGATGCTGCTCGAAAAACTCCCGCTCGGCCTTGTGGAACAGATCGGCGGCCTCTTCCGAAGGCGTAGAACCCAGGGCCAGGCCCAACTTTTTCTTGGCCTCGCCGGCCTGCCGCGAATCCGGAAAGCGCTGCACCAAGACATAGAGCAGCGAATCCGACTTGAATTTATTCTGGAATTCGTGCTCGTAGATGAACGCACTGGAATAAAGTGCGTTGGCCGCGCCGGGATGGTCAGGGAACAGCGTAGCAACTTCCGAATACTCTGCCAGGGCCGAATCCACCTTGCCAAACTCGAAAAGATAGAGCTCAGCGAGCTGCAGCTTGTTCGCCACGAGCTGGTCGATCTCGGCGTCCGTTCTCTTCACCGCCGAACCGTCCGTGCCATCGCCCGACATGCCGTCACTGACACTCTTTTGCAGGCTGGCCAGTTTCGCGCGCTTTTTCATAAAACGCAGCTCGGGATGGACGCCGTGCTCCAACAGCAACAGCTCCAGCTCGCTGAAACCGCTGCTGTTCCGGCTGCTGGTCATCAACTGTTCGCCTTGTGCTTTCTTCACCAGATTGTTTAACCGGATCAAATCCCCCAGATCCTTGGATTTCTGCAGTGCCTCTCTCGCAAAAGCAGAACGCGCAAACTGCGTCTTGACCTTGTCATAGTTTTCCTTCGCCTTGACAAAGTCGCCCAAATCGTGCTCGTAGATCTCCGCCATGCGGTAAAAGGCCTCGGCCGCGACGTCCGTTCGCTTGTAATCCAGCGTAATGAGCTGGTACGCATCGAGTGCTTCTTGAATCTTACCGAGATACTGCACATCGGCTTCCTCCAGTTTGGCCGCCAGGGCCTTTCCCTCCCAGTACAAACAGTCGGCCAGCTCCAGCCGGACCTGGCCAAACTGACTTTTGTAAGCCTGGTTTTGCAGCATCTCCTGGCCAACCTTCTTGGCTTCCTGGAAGCTCCCGGCCATCTTGAGCGCGCTGGCCAGATGGAGCTCGGCGTCAAACTGCAGTTGCCGCTTCGGCGCGAACTTCAGAGCCAGCCTGAAACTTTCGACCGCTTCCTGGTATTTCTCCTGCTCGATTTGAGTCAGCCCCAACTGATAAAAGGAACGGGCCTTCACCTTGCGGTTCTTAGCTGTCTGCGCGGCGCGGCGAAATTCCTTCTCCGCCTCGGCAAACTGACCGCGGTCCAGCAGACTTTCACCAAGAAGATAGCGGCTTTCGTCCCGAATTTTCTCGTCCAATTTCGGCGTGTTGAGCAATTCCGACAGCACAATTCTGGCGGAGGCGTGATCATCGAGTCGAATATCGGTTTTGGCCAGCCAGAGCTTGGCCCGGGGAAACAGGTCGCTTTCCGGAAAATACGTGGTGAGTTCCTGGAATTTCCGCTGCGCGCGCACGTATTCCCCTTTGTAGTAAAAGCACTCGCCGAGAATCATCAGGGCATCATCGACGTATTTGCTGTTGGGGTAGACCTGGAGAATCTTCGAGGCTTTCGCGATGGTCTGATCATAGGCGCGGATCTCTTGCGCGGTCGGACGTTCACCTTTCCGCCCTTCATACGCTTTCACCGCGTCGCGATAAAGCTTCTTGGTGTTATAAAACGTGTTATAGTAGGCACAGGAAGACGACAGGGCAAAAACGGTCAGCAGGCTGAGCGGGAATATGACTTTATGTTGTGTTTTGTACATCACTTGGCGCAACACCGAACTTCGTCGCTTTCTCAAAAATATAATGTGCGAAAATTCCCACTAAAAATCCAGAAAAAAGTGAAGAGAGCAACATCAAAGGCAACAGGTAAAGTACCTGCTCCCGATTGACCACAAGCACTGCCGCCAACAAAAGTTGCACCAAATTGTGGGTAAACGCGCCCAGAATGCTGACCCCCAGCACGCTGAACCAGTGGCGAAAGAAGGTGTAGGCCAGCGCCATCACCAGAACCGAAAGCGCCGCGCCGCCAAAGCCGAACAAAAAGATGGGATTCAGAAGCGTGCCCAAAATCAGCGAGCCCGTGATCACGCGCAGCAGAGACACGGCGACGGCCACGCGAACTCCGTACAGATAGAGCGCGACCACGGTGATCAGATTGGAGAGGCCGGGTTTAAGCCACGGCAAAGGTCTGGGAATAGCGGACTCGAACAAAAACAAAATCAGCGCCGCGGCCACCAAAATGGCTGTGCGACTCAGCCGGAAGAGGTTGGCGCGAGAAGCCGTTGCGGTTAGAACGTCCATGGCTCTACCCCGTGACCGCGTCGAACTTGTTTCGCCGGGAGCCCTCGATCCAGATCATCACCCGATTGGGCACGCAGATGATGGCCCGACCGGGATGGCTGATCCGCCCCTGCCGCACACACAGCTTTTGGGGACAATCAGAATCGAGCACACGAACGTGTCCGCCGCGAATCTCGATCCGGGTTTGGCCTGCAGGGCCGGTGACCCGAAAAACCGTGTCCCTGTCCAGCCGTTTGTGCAGAACCTCCTTTCCCTGGACCTCCACCCGAACGACCGATCCCGGTGTCGACACGGGGCGGACGAAATAGACGCTGAAGAGGCTGCTCGTCGCGAGCAGCAGAATCAGGATCTTGTCTCCAACCGTGAGCAGTGCGAGAACGCGACGCCAACTCTGCCTCATCTAATTCAACTTCCTCAACGCTTTCAGCCGCTCCTGCGCCTGACGCTTGTACTGCAAGGCGCCGGAGTGGTCCGGTTTGATCTTCAAGACTTCATCCCAGACGCGAATCGCGTCTTCGTAACGGTCCTGGGTGTAGAGATTGATTCCTTCGCTGAAAAGTTTCTCGATGGAATCGTCTAGTTTTATTTGAGCCACGCTGCGTTCCGCCTTGGCCTGCTCGTTGTGGGGCTGGATGCTCAGGATTTCGTCGTACGCTTCGATGGCCCCCACATAGTCCTGCGCATCGAATTTGTTTCGTGCCTCTCGAAAGCGGGCCAGAACCTGGATCTGCTTATCCACCTCGGCTTTGGCCTGTTTCGCCTGTTTGTTAGTGGGGTCCAGCCGCAGGATTTTAAGGTACAAATCCAACGCCTGCTGCCAGTCACGGCGAGCGCTTGCGGTTTCAGCTTCCCGCAAATACGAGCTTACCACCTGCTTTTTTCGCGCGCGAACCCGCGCTAAGCCGCGGCGGGCACCGAGGTGGTTGGGTTCGATGGAGAGCACATTAGAAAACACCTGCTCGGCCTCGGCAAACCGTTCTTGCCTGAGCAGATGCTCCGCTTCGCGGTACTTGCTCTCCACAAAGCGCTCGATCTTCGGCCGCAACCTCGCAATTCTCGCCTTGGCCTCCAAATTGTCGCGGTCAAGCTGCAGCGCCTCCAGATATTTGTTGGTGGCCTCGACGTAACGTCTCTTGTTCTCCAGTTTTTCTCCGGCCTGCAACAACTCCGCCACCCGCTGCCGGCCTTCCTCCAACTTGGCGTCGGTGCGGTCCAGGTAGCTCAGCGCTTCCGACGATTTTGGATCGTAGTGCAAGGCCCGCTTAAACTCCCTTTTCGCGGAAGCGTAATCCTTCTGCCGGTAGTAACCGACGCCTCGATAAAAATGCTCCTCCGCCAGGTCCCGGTAAATCTGGTCTATCTGCGAGAGGTAGTACTGGGCGGTTTGATTGCTTTTGTCCAGCAAAAGTGTGCGACTAAACAGCTTTTTCGCTTTTTCGTACCGCTTCGCCTCGAATTCGTACAACCCGTCCTCGATAAATTTGTGGATGTTGCGCGTCACCAGGGGCCGGAGCGTGGCGAGGCGGGCGCGGGCGATCTGATTCTCCGGCTGCAGCTCCAGGATCTGGGTGTAAATGTACGCGGCCCGCAGGAACTTCGGTGCACGAGGATTGAGCAACTTGCGTGCGACCCGAAACAGCGAGTCGACTTTGGCGCGGGTTCTGGCCAGCCGTGTTTGCATCTCGCTCACCCAGGTGCGCGCCAACTGGGTGTTTTCCCCACCTACCTGGTAGGAGATGTATTTCCGGAACTCCTTGTCTGCGGATTTGAATTGTTTCGCCTCGCGGTACTCCACCCCGCGATCGAAATGCGGAGCGGCGAGGTCCGCCGGATCAGGGCTGATGCGCGCGGAAAGGGTAAAAAGCAGCCGCTGCAAATCCGCGGAGTAGGCGAGATTAAAGATGAAATTGTCGTACGTGTAGCCCAGACCCACCCCCACATCATCCGCGTCAAAATTGGCGATGCCTCCATAGATGATGAGGTTGCGGCTCAGCTCAAAACCCACTCCTGCATGCACCGTGTTGTCCCCCTTCCTGATGTCGTAGCCAGCGTTGAACAAAAGCCCAAGCGAGGGGATGAGATAGCTGCCCCCCAGCAAAGCGGAGAGGTCGAAGAGTTTTTTGCTCAGCGGGATGTTTTGAAAGGTCAGGCCGAGATTGAACCGGTCCAGCCAGGAAGAGTCTGTGTAGTCGTGCCAGGACCGTTTCAGCGTCCCAACCATGGGGTTCCCCAGAAAGATGCCCCAGCCCGCGGTTGCGAACCAATCGTCTTTCTTTTTTTCAACATTCACCTGGCCCCCCAGGGCAACGGCCCTGGTCAGCATGCGCCCCCACGCGAACGTCCCGCGGTCCACGCTGTTCAGCGTGTCGGGAACCTGCGACAGGGCCACGCCAAACGTGCCGTAGAGGGGAACGAACTGAGTGAGGCTGAGGAGATTGAATTCGAACGCCCGATTGCTGCTGAGCAAGAATGCCCGGTCCTTCAGGCCGGCCAGCAGAGCCGGGTTCCAGAAAATGGCCGATGGATCACGAGCCTGCACCACGAGGCTGCCTCCGAGACCCAGCGCCCTGGCCGTGGGTCTGAACTCACCGTTTTGCCCCAGGCTCATCCGTGCCAGGCAAAGGACGTGTGCCAGCAGAATACAGAGGAACAGGACTCGCTTTCTCATGCGTGGTGTCTGCGCAACTTTGCGGTTTCAGGCCCGCGTGGTTAGGTCAGAATGTCGCGGTCGTAGTCGATTTCGCAAACCGAGATGGGCTTTGAGCGGCCCTTGACCGAGATCGATTTCAATCGGGTTGTCGGGTAGGACCCGTTGACTTTCTTGGCCAGGTGTAGTGACGTGATGATCTGGCCCGCCCCGGCCGCAGCACAGAGACGGGCTGCAACGTTGACAACATCTCCGATGACCGTGTAATCCATCCGGTGAGAGGAACCCATGTGGCCCATGACCGCAGCCCCGCTGTTGATGCCGATCCCCGTTTCCAGCGTCACCAGGCCCAGCGCCTGGCGCTCCTGATTGACCCCTCGAATCTGGCGCTGAATCTCCACCGCCGCGCGCAGGGCATTGTCCGCCATGTTCCGCCCTTGAAAAATGGCCATGATCTGGTCTCCCATGAATTTGTCCACGATGCCGTCGTGGGCCTCGATGACTCGGGTCTGCAGATCGAAATAAATGTTTATCAGCTTGACGATCTCTTCCGGCGCCAGCTTCTCCGCGACCGAGGAGAAATCCCGCACGTCCGAAAACAGGACGGTGACGTTTCGTTTGCCCGCTCTGGACCACGTCCCAAGGGTCCGCACCGAATCCCTGATCATGTCCACCGTCAACTTGGAGACAAATTTCTGCATCTGCAGCTTTTCCCGCAGATGTTGGGTCATGTTATTGAATTCCTGGGCAAGCTGGCCCAGCTCATCCTGGGAGTTGACTTCAATTTGGATGTTGAGATTTCCCTGGCCCACCAGCTTGGCCCCTTCGGAAAGAAGCTGGATCTGGCTCACCGCTTGTCTCGCAACGACGTAGATGACGAAAATAGAGAAGATGGAAATGAGGAGAGCGGAGCTCAGCGCGATGTTGCGCGCCTGGCGAATGGGGGCCAAAATCGTGCGCTTTGAGAAACCCAGCAGGGCATATCCCAGCAAAATCTGCTTTGGCCGGTCGTTTTCCAATCTCTCCGTGTAGATGGGATTGTAATAGTCGAATCGACCCGGCTTCTCCACCACCGAAAGGGTCTGAAACTGAAAAATGTCG
Organism: uncultured Cytophagia bacterium; assembly: GCA_964419085.1. GTDB lineage: Bacteria > Zhuqueibacterota > Zhuqueibacteria > Oceanimicrobiales > Oceanimicrobiaceae > CAYQOI01. Next base: position 6,544 of record CAYQOI010000126.1, read on the forward strand.
CCGGGGATGTCCACCGCGATCTCCTGTCCGCCCGGACCAAAAGACGCCACGGGCCTGGCATTGCGGTCCAGGACCGCGACGTGCACCAGACCTTCCACTCTGGTGTTGACCAACCGCAACGCGGCTTCTTTCATTCGGTTGTGGTTGTTTAAGATGAGGTCCCCCTTAGCGGTCTCGGAGAGATTTTGGATCAGCACCCGGCACACCTGGGTCATGCGCGCCATGAGCACGGCTCGCTGCCGGTGCAGGACGATCAAACTGAAAACCAGGACCACCGAGACCACGATCAGCCCGATCATCAGGCTCAGTTTGAATCGGATGGGCAGGGAACTAAACCGCAGGGCAAATCGTCGGCGGACGGAATCCTCAACGCCCGACTGGGCTCCCTGATTTGCAGCATCAACCATCTCGTCCGGCGATGGTGGGGCTACCGCTTCGTTTGGCTGAAAGGTCTGAGTCACCGCGTCCTTTGGAGATCTCTTCAGAGTTGCGAGTGAAAATCGAGGTCAGCGAACCTCTTCTATCTTGATGTCTTCAAGCTTGAACTCCTTCTGCCCTTCTCCCACAACAGCCCAAAAGTACCACAGAAACAACAAAACAAGTAGAGCGAGAAAAACCATCCCGCGTACCGATTTCTTCCCGGAAACCCCACGCCGCAACCTTTTGAATCTGATTCGAGGCGCGCCGTTGCTCCCTGTCTCCTCCTCTGCCTTTTCGTTGTAATAAAAAGGCGTAAACGAAAACCGCCTCGGCTCTTTCCGAGCAAAGAGGTCTTTGAGAAACATGTTCTCTATTTAGTTATACCGGCAACAGGCTTGTTTTGAAAGAAAATATGCGTCTCATTCCCGCGCTCCCCCTCCCCTTTGCAAACGATAACTTTAATCAAAAATATCCAAACAATCAAGCATTTTGCGCGACACTGCAACAATTTTGTTGACAATCGAGGATGGTTTTCCTAAGATTGAGTTTTACAAGCATCTGAAGAAGGGACGAACATCATGTCAACACCGAAGCCCCAGACCCCAAAAGAGATCGGCGAAAAATTCGAGCAACTGGTTGCGATCATGGCGCGCCTGCGCGGCCGGAACGGCTGTCCCTGGGACCGGAAGCAGACACACGAATCATTGCGCCAGTACCTGCTGGAAGAAGCACACGAAGTGCTGGAGAGCATCGATGAAAACAATCTGGGGGGCCTGAAGGAAGAGCTCGGCGACTTGCTGCTGCAGATCGTCTTTCACGCGCAGATCGCGGCCGAGGAGCAGGCTTTCGCCATCGGCGACGTCCTGGACGTCATCACCGAAAAGCTCATCCGCCGCCACCCGAACGTGTTCGGCGACGTCGAAATCCACACCGCCGAAGAGCAATCCATCAACTGGGAACGCATAAAGAAAAACGAGGGCAAGGCCTCGGTGTTGGACGGCGTACCCCGCACGCTGCCCGCACTGGCACGGGCAAGCCGATTGCAGCAGAAGGCCGCCACGGTGGGATTCGACTGGCCCGACGCCGCACCGGTGTGGGACAAAATCGACGAAGAACTCCGCGAGCTCAGGGCCGCCTGCGAGCGCAAAGACGAAGCTCACATGGAGGAAGAGTTCGGGGATTTGCTCTTCTCCATGGTCAATCTCTCCCGCTTTCTGGGCATTCACCCGGAAGATGCGCTGAGAAAAACCAGCGAAAAGTTCACCCGCCGCTTCCAGCGAATCGAGGAGCAACTGGAGGACTCGAACAAAGAGATCAAAGAAGCGACGCTGGATGAACTGGACGCGCTGTGGGAGAAAGCCAAGGAGCAGGAAAGGAAGCGGAATCCGCAAATAAAGTAGACCTATTCATCCTCTCAGACGCGCAGCTTCTGGCGCAGGGCGCGCTCAACGATTCCATCCGCTTCACCTCCGCGCCACCTCTTCTGAACCGAAACACTGGGGAAACATCTCTCTCACCCGGACAATTCACAAATTGGGTGTTCACAGGCGATCATTCCGGGCTGGTGTGTCACTCAGGAGGAGTCTTGTCTGCGGTTCAAGTCCTGGTTTGCGAAAAAAATTCCTCCCGAATGACTGGCGCCTG
>CAYQOI010000127.1:0-8569 GCA_964419085.1 uncultured Cytophagia bacterium
CACGTCCACCGACAGCACGAATCGTGTGAATATCTCCGTTACGGTTAACCCGACGGGGACGGACAACGATTCCATCCTGGATGAGATCGCGCTGGCCATCAACAACGCGATGGATGCGGCGGTGACTGCGGGGACTATCGAAGCAGATGAGAAGGCGTCGGCCTCGGTGGTGCACGAACAGAGTGGAACCAGCCGGATCATCTTTAAGAGCGGACAGACCGGGTTTACTTACCGGATGGGCTTCACCGACTCGGCGAATTCGCTGCTTTCTACACTGGAGGTCAGCAATTCTGTTCAGACGAGTGGGACCTCTGGCGGATTTGTCACCGCCATCGGGACGTCCGCCACCGACAGTTCTCTCAACGCGCAATTACAGGTCGATGGCCTCACCTTCTACCGGGACAGTAACACCATCAGCGATATCATAGACGGCGTGACCCTGACTTTGAAGGATCTGACCACCACGACTGAAAGTCTGCAAGTGACCGCGGATAAAGAATCGGTAAAACAGAAGTTCGAGGAACTACTCTCCGCATACAACGACGTGCTTGCGTTTCTGCGGGACAAAACCTCGGTGGACTCGGAGACCAAAGTCCGGGGCGTTTTGGCTGGAGACAGCACTTACAGAGGATTGCTGTCCACGCTTCGCGGCATTCTCACCGGCCAGGTTTCCAGCGTGACCTCCGGAAACCCGGAAACGCTGTTCGAGCTGGGGGTGACCGCAGCGAGCGACGGCACGCTGACGCTGACCGACGTGGAGAAACTTAACAGTGCGCTCACCTCCGGCGCGAATAAGGTGTCGGACCTGTTCGATTCGGCAAATGGCATTGCGGTGCAGCTCAAGACGACGTTGGAAGAATACGTGAAAGTCGGAGGCTTACTGGATGATGCGCAGAAGAGCGTCGACGACCGGGTCAAAAACGTCGACAAACGCATCGAGCAATTCGACGAGAGGCTGGCCCGGCGCGAGCAGCAACTGCGTGACCAGTTTGCCAGGATGCAGCAGCTTGCGCAACTGCTGGGAGGACAGCAGATTTCGTTTACGAGCCTGACCGGACGATTGGGATTTTAAATTAAGCATGGAAAGTCGATATGAGCGCAGAGCTGGATAAACTCCATCGTGATCTCGCTGAGATTTACGCCCTGACGAAATCGGTGAGCCGGGATTTGGAAAAGGGCGACCTGGACGCCGTATTTCGCAGGTTGGATGTGCGGGGGAAAAAAATACAAATTCTGCGCCAGTCGATAGCAAGTTTTGAGAAAGGCACCGATAACAAAAGTAGGGACAAAGGCAGAAAGGAGAAAATTGCCGCACTGATCCAGCACATCAAGGAGCTGGATGAGGTGAACATGGCATTTATCAAGGACCAGCTAAAGACAATTTCTGAATCTATTCAAGAAGTGTCCCGGGATCTGGATGCTTTTAAACAATTTCGCACGGTCGCGAAGAAAAGTCGCAGGCAATTGATTGATTTTATGTACTAAATCGGTTTGTCTTCAGCGAGTGGAGTGTAAACGATGAACGTCAAAGACATCTCCGGTGTCGGACTTCCTCGTCGGATCGAGAAACAGTCGGTGGACGATGTCCGCGAAAAGAAGATCCAGAAGAAGGAGTCTGACAAAAGTGCCAGCGTTGGGAAGACGGACCAGATTGAAATATCACAGGAAGCGAAAGCGCTGCAGAGCTCTCCAGACGAGATCGTTTTGTCCAAGGAGTTGCTCTCCAAGCTTCCGTCCACACGTGCTCATATCATCTATGAGGCGCTGGCAAAGATCAAGGCGGGTTTGTACTCCAGCGACGAAATCGTCGAGGAGGCGGCGTCCAAGCTGCTGGAAAGTGGCGACCTCGACGACGTAATCCGCTTCTGATCGTCACACCGCACCGCTTTTTTCCCTGAAATCGTTGCGATTTCGGTACGGGACCAGTGTGTCCTTTTCCGCGTTTGCGCACCAGGTTTTCATGCGGCCTCCCGCAATCTGTCTGTCCGCGCACTAAAGTACAGACCAAAAATGACGAAACTTAAGTGTGTGTACCCCTTTTTTGGAACACAAACTCAGGACGAGATTCCAAACAAAAAGGGCTTGTCATTTGTGGATAGGAATTGTTCCTTCGTTGTCCCCTTTCTTCACCTTTTTATTTTGTGAGCCAGAAATAAGGCCTTGAGGCATGCTGGACGCTGAACAGCAAGAGCTTCTTCTCGCGTTTGTGGAAGAAGGCTACGAGCTTCTGGACGAATCGGAACCGCTCTTGATCGAGTTGGAAACCCGCGCCGGTGAGTCGGGAGAAGTGGACCGGGACGTGCTTGACACGATTTTTCGGCTCTACCACTCGCTGAAAGGCGGCGCCGGTTTTCTCGGTCTGGAAACGGTGGGCAAGGTCACGCATGAGGCCGAGACGTTGCTGGATCTGTTTCGTAAGGGCAGGAGCAGGATTCAAAGCGACCACATCGATTTGCTCAATCAGACCTGTGACTTTCTGCGACAGCTCCTGGGGAGCATCGAGAGCAGCTTCGACGATGCGGGTTTTGAGGAAGAAGCCCAAGGCCTCATTGCAGCCTTACAGGAGAAGATCGCCACCATCAAAGAAACGGCCGCATCTCGAAGTTCGGCAAGCCACCCCGGGATAACGAAAACGGAAGGCATGCAAGGCGGCGAGGCCAAAGGGCGAGGGCTGCCTGCGGCCAGCGAGCCAGATGTAGAGGCAGACGAGCTGGTAGTCACTCCTGAGATTATGAAACAGTTCGTTTCCGAATCTGAGGAACTGCTGGCGGCCGCGGAAGACGCCCTGCTCAACCTGGAGAAAGAGCCTTCGAGCCAGCAGCACCTCAGTCAGGCCTTTCGTGCGCTGCACAGCTTCAAAGGAAACTCGGGTTTTCTGGCCCTCGGCGACCTCGAACGGCTAAGCCACCATCTTGAAAACGTCCTGGACAAAATACGGTGTGGAGAGCTAAGCGGGGACGGCGAGCTTTTCTCTCTGATCCTGGAGATGCTCGACTTTCTGCGTGATGGGTTGGCCAAGCTTGTGGACGGCGGCACCCCGGAAATCCCCAGTCTGCCCGGTCTTACGCATATGATCGAAGATGCCATCGCAGAGCGACAGGGGGGACGTCCTGGCACAGCGCCGGTGGCGCACAAAACGGTCAAAGAAGGGGATCGACCGCAAGAAGCGCAGGTTCAAAAGGACCGGAGTTCCCCACCGCGGGCAGGCAAAAAAGCGCAGCAGAGCAGGCGGCCAAAGCCGGCGCTGCAGCGACAGTCCATTCGCGTGGATGTGGAGAAGCTCGATACGCTGCTGGACCTTGTGGGGGAGTTGGTGATCGCGGAAGCCATGGTGTCCCAGAATCCGGATTTGCGCCGGCTGGAGGTGCCGCTGGAAAGGTTTGAGAAAGCCTCCATGCATTTGAACAAAATCACCCGTGATCTGCAGGATATCTCCACTTCCATCAGAATGATTCCGCTTTCTGCCACGTTCCGTCGGATGATCCGTTTGGTTCGCGATCTCTCCCAGAAGACCGGCAAGAAGGTGGATTTCCAGATTCTGGGCGAAGAGACAGAGGTCGACAAAACGGTCATCGAGCAGATCACCGACCCGCTGGTGCACATTATTCGCAACGCCATCGACCACGGGGTCGGGACACCGGAGGAACGGAAGCAGCGGGGGAAGCCGGAAACGGCGAAGCTCGTGCTGGAGGCCAAGTACGCGGGCGGAGAGGTCTGGATCAGCGTCAAGGACGATGGGATGGGCCTGAACCGGGAGAAGATTCTTGCCAAGGCGAAGGAAAAGGGACTGGTGGCAGGGGATGGCTCCGACATGCGCTATGAAGACGTCTGCCAGCTCATCTTCCTGCCGGGCTTTTCCACCGCGGACCAGGTGACAGACGTCTCGGGTCGTGGGGTCGGGATGGATGTGGTGCGACGGAACATCGAGCAGATTCGCGGCAAGGTGGATATGCGGAGCCAGCCCGGTGTGGGGACAGAGGTGACGCTCCGCCTACCGCTGACTTTGGCGATCATCGACGGAATGATCGTACGTGTGGGCGCACATCGCTACATTATTCCCATCGCAGAGGTCAAGGAAACTTTGAAGCCGGCCGAAAGCCATATTATAGTTACGATGGATGGGCAGGAATTCGTCGACATTCGGGGTGAGGTGCTCCCGATTATCCGGTTGCACGAGTTCTTCCGGGTTCAGCCTCGGTCGGCTGAGCTGCACCAGGGGATTCTCGTGATCGTTGAAACCGACACTCGCACGCTGTGCCTGTTTGTAGATGAGCTGTTGGGCCAGCATCAGGTTGTGATCAAGGGGCTTTCCCAGTATGTGGGCAAGCTGTCCGGTATTTCCGGCTGCACGATCCTGGGCGACGGCGACGTCAGCCTGATCATCGATGTGGCAGGTTTGGCGAGCACGGTCGAGACGCGCAGCCTACAGAATATTAAAAAAGATGAAACGCAAGAAGCGACACTGGAGGTGGTTTGACCTTGAGCGATGCGACCGCGACTGTGCAGAACAGAGGACAGCAGGTGGAGGAAGTCGAGGAGACTCGAGACGAGAAATATTTGACGTTTGCCATCGGCGCGGCCGAGTACGGCATCGCGATTGATCATGTCATCGAGATTATCGGCATCCAACGCATTACGGCGTTGCCGGGCGCCCCGGATTTCATCCGGGGTGTGATCAATCTGCGGGGCAAGGTGATTCCGGTGATCGATGTGCGCCGGCGTTTCGGCCTGGAAGAAAGGGCGTACACCGACCGGACTTGTATCGTGGTGATCAAGCTGAGTGAGATGCTGATCGGTCTGATCGTGGATGGCGTTTCGGAAGTGGTGGACATTACGGCAACAGAGATCGAGCCACCGCCAAAGATCAACAAGGGCCCCGGCAGCCGCTTCATCCAGGGATTTGGCAAAGCGGAAAATAAAATCAAGATTCTACTGGATATTCACAAGCTTTTGTTCGATAACGAAATAGAGGAGCTGCAGGTCGCACTCGAAGAATGAGCAGGACGCGCGGTGTTTGCAAGTCGGTTGGATCTTAAAGAAGAGGACACACAATGAGAGGAGTTCGCTGGTTCGCTGTTTCGTTCATGTTGTATGTCTTTGCTTCAACCTCTTTTGCATCTGATGTGACCCCACTGCAGATGTTATTCACGGTGAAGCAAGTGTTTCCGAAACAGACCGAGGTTGCAGTTTTCATATCAAAAGATAGGCTGTCTAAAGAGCAAAAGAGACTGACGCGCGCTTCAGCGCAAACACAACTGAAGACCCGAATCTTCATCGTGGAGACCTCCTCGGATATCGGCAATGCTCTGGGCCAACTGCAAGAAAACGCCGTGCTTGTGCTCTTCGATTCGCCAGAGATGAGCAGGAACAAAAGCAAGCTCTACATTCTCTCCAAATGCAAGGCCAAGCACATCGCCATTGTGACATCTTCGATGGATTACGCAGAATCGGGTGCCCTCCTCGGTATTGTCAAGGGCGCTGACCAGAAGGTGAAGACCATTCTGAATCTGAAACACAACGGCTTTCTACGCAACAAATTCACCGACGACTTGATCGCGAGGGTAGGGATAGAGGAGGTCATCCGATGAACGTTGATCCGCTCATGAAGCTTCAATCAAGGAGGATAAGAAATGCTGCGTAAGCTGCAGAGTTTGAGAGCACGAATGCTCGTCAGTTTTCTTGTTGCAGTGCTGGTGATGATGCTGGCCAACAGCCTGATCACGCAGAAACTGACGCGAGGGGCTCTGACCCGCGATTTGCATTCCTCGTTGGAGGTTATCAGCGAGATCGCGGCGGACGCGGTGGCCGTCGGTCTTGAGTTTCAAGACGCCGACGCGGTCTCCTCGGCGGTGGAATCGTTCAAGAAGCAAGCTCTGTTCTCCTACATCAGCGTTCAAGATAAAGACGGCAATGAGGTCTACACTTACCGCAGGCCGGGCTTTGAAGACCTGACCAACCTTGAACGTCTTGCAGAGGGGGTCAGCGGGGACGAAATGTTTCAAAGGGTTCCGGTCCTCTCCGACAGCAGCCGGGTGGGCATGATCACGGTTGGGATTTCGCTGCAAGGCCGCAATCGGGTGCTGCGTTCTGCACAGTTTGCTCAGATGTGGCTCACACTCGCGGTGATCGTGCTCTTTGTGGTCATCACGGTAATCATCGCAAATCTTATCTCCAAACCCGTTCGGGCAATTACCCAGATCGCGCAACATCTGGCAGAAGGTGACCTTGACCAGGATGTGTCCATTCATCGCGGTGATGAGATCGGCGCGTTGGCGGACTCGTTTCGCCACATGATCGCGGCGCAGCGGGAAAAAGCGGAATTGGCCGAGCAGATCGCGCGCGGCAACCTCGATGTCAAAGCAGAAGCCATCTGCGAGAAGGATGTCCTGGGGCACGCGATGGCGACGATGAAGGTGAGCCTCGCCACCATGCTGATGGAGCTGCAAAAAACCATTCAGGCGCAGAAGGAGGGAGACCTGGACGCGAGGTGCCATCCGGAAAAACTCCATGGTGCCTACGCGGACCTGCTCCGGGGGGTCAACGAGGCGCTCGACGCGGTGATCCACCCCATCTATGAGGGCATCGAGGTCATGCAAGAATATGCTTCCGGCAACCTTGAGCGCGAGATGCGCAAGCTACCGGGCAAACAGATCGTTTTGACCGAAGGGCTGAACGAGATTCGGAACAACCTGGAGGCCCTGATAGAAGAAGGTGCCGCGCTGGCCACAGCGGCAAGCAACGGAGACCTGCAGAAGCGCGGCGATGCCAGCAAGTTTGAAGGTGGATATCGACAGATCATCGAGGGCATGAACCGGACCATCGAAAATATACTTCTCCCCGTACATGAGGCCGCCAGTGTTCTGGGCAAGATGTCAGATGGGGACTTGAGCGTCTGTTTCGAGGGCGAGTACAAAGGCGACCACGCGATCATGAAGGAAGCGGTGAATACCACTCTGGAGTCGCTCAACCAGGCTCTGGGCCAGGTTTCCATCGCCGCGGAGCAGGTAGCCGCCAACGCGGAGAAGCTCTCGGATTCCAGCCAGTCGCTTTCGGATGGTGCGGCAAAACAGGCCAGTTCCCTGGAACAGATCACCGCATCCATGAGCGAGCTTGGTTCACAGACCAAGCTGAATGCGGAGAATGCTTCTGCGGCCAACCAGCTTTCGGTCACCGCTCGCGAGAACGCCGCTGAAGGCAACAAGCAGATGAAGAAGATGGTTTCCGCGATGGAAGCCATCAAGAAATCCTCTGATGAGATCAGCCGGATTATCAAAGCCATCGATGAGATTGCGTTTCAAACCAACCTGCTGGCCTTGAATGCTGCAGTGGAAGCAGCACGAGCCGGCGTGCACGGTAAGGGTTTTGCCGTGGTGGCGGAAGAAGTGCGGAATCTGGCGCAGCGGAGTGCAAAAGCCGCCCAGGAGACCACCGAGCTTATCGAGGACGCGGTCCAGAAGGTGGGCAACGGGACGAAGATCGCCAGCACCACGGCCAAAGCGCTGGACCGAATTGTGGAGAGCGTCGCTCAGGTGTCGGAGCTGGTAGGGGAAATCGCCAACGCGTCCAACGAGCAAGCGCTGGGCATCGAGCAGGTCAACAGTGGATTGGGTCAAATCGAGCAGGTGACCCAGTCAAACACCGCCAACGCGGAGGAGAGTGCCTCGGTCTCGCGCGAACTCTCGGAGCAAGCAACCCGGCTGAAGCTGGCGCTCAGTCGCTTCTGGTTACGCGAGCGCGGTGGTGACCCCCGTCGGTCGCTTCGCCCCGAACCCGTAACCGTTGTGAGCGAGTCAACTGAGGGAGGTGAGTGGCAGGAGAATCTGGAGCGCTCAGATGATGATCGGCCGGACAGCAAGGGATTTGTTGCCTTAGACGACGATGAATTCGATAAATTCTAAGCCCCCGCGGCCAGACGAAAGGGACTTCCGGACCGTGCCGGCCCCGGTGCCGCTGCGAGACCACGAATACAAGCTTATCAGCGGGCTCGTCTACAGAACATTCGGCATCGTTCTCAGCGAGCAGAAACGCTCGCTCATTGTGGGACGTCTGAACCGGATGTTGCGTCAGAACGGGCACCGGAGTTTCAAGGAGTATTATGACTACGTGGTGGCCGACCGCAGTGGCCGGGCCCTCAGCGCTCTGGTGGACCGAATCTCCACCAACCACACCTACTTTTACCGCGAAAAGGAACATTTTGATTATCTGTTGGAACAGGTGCTCCCTGAGCTGAGCGACCGGGGCCGCCGAGAGCAGCGCAAGGTGTTGCGTATCTGGTGCTCTGCCTGTTCTTCCGGAGAGGAGCCGTACACGCTGGCGATGCTGCTTTGTGAGTTCTTCGGGAGTGACCTGCATGCCTGGGATACAGGCATTCTGGCAACGGACATTTCCACCAGGATGCTTGCCATCGCAAAAGAGGGGATCTACTCCGCGGAAAACGTTGCGCGGCTACCCGAGCAGCTGCGCGACAAGTATTTCGACGCGGTGGAAGGCGGGCGGTGGCGTGTCAAAAAGGCGCTCAAAGAGCTCGTGGTGTTTCGCCGACTTAACCTTATTCGAAACGAGTATCCGT
>CAYQOI010000128.1:0-8565 GCA_964419085.1 uncultured Cytophagia bacterium
AGTTTCACTAAACCAGAATCTGTCTCCTCCACAAACTCTTTGAAGTCCAAAACAGACTCGTCGCGAAAATCCAACCTTCCCGAAATAAAAATCATGTCTTCGGTCTTCTTATCAATAGTCAGAGAATACGTGGCTACGACAGAACTTGCGCGGATGAGAGACTCTATATTCGCCAGATAATCATTTATACTCAAACGTTATCTCCTCCAGAGATCTTAGCCTTTTCTGTAGGCGCTCGAGCACTTCCATCTCGCCTTCCCATTCCACAAGTTCCATGTCATCAATCTTTCCATAGAGAGCCTCCCGGTTCAGCTTTCCATACCGGGCCTCAAAGTCGTGAACCCGCTCCTGCGTTCGCTCGATAGCCTTCCTAAGCAGCTCTACTTCAGTGTTCACTGCCGAAGTTATCTTTTTCCTCGCCCAGGAATCGTTCGTCTGAATAATCACCTTTGTCATCTTTTTTCCCTCTTAATTGAGCTACGCAAGAATTTACAAACATAGTCTGCAAAAAGCAACGCCTAAGCCCGATCTGAGGTTGCGGCTAAATGGTGTGGTTTCCGTGTGCGAAGGACGAAATGCGTGGAGGTCGTGATGGGCGAGTCCAGAACCGGAGGACCGACCGGTACGGCTACTCCCGCTCCAACCCGTACTCGATGATCTTTTTCCGCAGCGTCTTGAGGGTGATGCCAAGAATCTCCGCGGTCTTGGTCTTGTGGTAATTGTGCCGCTTGAGCGTGCTGGCGATAAGGCGCTTTTCCATCTCCTCGATGCTCATGTCCCGGCCGGACAGACTTTGCGAATCCTGGCCTTGAGTCATGGAGGGCCACTGGCTCAACACGTGGTGAAGTTGGATGTGGTCGCTGTCGCGGCAGACCAGTACACTGCGCTGAATGACATTCTCCAGCTCTCTGACATTGCCGGGCCAGTGGTAGTTGTAAAAATACTCCAGCACGCTCTCGTCCACCCCGCGCACGGGTTTGGCATACTTTTCCGCGTACATCCTGACGAAATGGTCGCAGAGGAGCGGAATGTCGTCCTTTCGATCCCGCAGGGGTGGGATGCGCACCGAGATCACATCCAGCCGGAAAAACAGATCCTGGCGAAAGCGCTCCTCTTCGATGGCTTTCTGCACGTCGCAGTTGGAAGTGGCGATGATGCGTACGTCGGTGCGAATGATCTGGTTGCTCCCCACACGGCAGAACTCGCCCTCCTGCAGCACGCGCAGCAGCTTTGCTTGCAGGTGCGGAGGCATCTCGGTGACCTCATCGAGCAAAAGCGTGCCCTCGTGCGCCTCTTCGAACACGCCTTTTACCGTACGGATGGCGCCGGTAAAGGCCCCCTTCTCGTGCCCAAAGAGCTGGCTTTCGATGAGATTCTCCGGAATAGACGCACAATTGATTTTGATAAACGGTTTGCCTTTGCGCGCGCTGTTGTAGTGGATGGCTGAGGCGATCAACTCCTTGCCCGTGCCGTTTTCGCTCTGGATGAAAACAGAGGCGTCGCTCTCGAATGCAATCTGCAGCGTGTCAAAAAGCTGCTTGATCTGATAATTCTGTCCCACGAAGCGGTCCAGCGAATACTTCTCCTTGAGCGCGCGTTTCAGATTCGTATTTTCCTTTTGCAATTCCTGATTTTTGAAGTACTTGTCGATGCAGAGACGGATTTCATCCAGGGAGAACGGTTTGGTGATATAATCGTACGCCCCCTGCTTCATGGCCGCGACCGCCTGGTCGATGGTCCCGTAGGCGGTGATCATGATCACCGCCGTATCCGGCGCCGCCTCCTTCACTCGTTTCAACACTTCCATGCCGGAGAGTTTCGGCAGACGGATGTCCGTGAGTACCAGGTCAAACGTCTCCTTGCTCAATCGCCCGATGGCCGTTTCGCTTTCGTGGCAAAGCGTGACGTCGAAGTTCCATTTTCGCAGCGCCTCCTCCAGGGAGGAAGCCATGAGCGGTTCATCATCCACCACCAGAATCTTTTTCTTGTTCGTTGGCTTCATCTATCTCCTCTCCGTGCCGCAGGTAAGTTGAGAATCACAACAACGCCCTTCTTTGCCTTCTTCTTCAACCAGATTTTTCCCCCGTGTTTTTCCACGATCAGGCGTGCCGTGGGCAGGCCCAGGCCCATGCCGCTGGTCTTGGTGGTAAAGAAAGGATAGAACGGTTTTTCCTCGTCTCCAGCCTCAAACACCTCTTGCCCCTCGTCCGCAACATACAGGATGACTTTGTTGCGCTTCGGGTTCACCACCAGCGCGACCGTAAGCCGGCCGGGTGCCGGCATGAACTCCACCGCGTTCTGTAGCACGTTTTTGATCGCCTGCAGCATCAGGAAGGGGTCCAGAGTGAGGAACACCTCTTTGGGCAAGCGTAACAAAAACTCGCACCGGGACGCGTCAGTCGGGCCTTCCTGTCGAACGGCCTCCACCGCGCGGCGCACCAGGTCCGCGAGGTTGCAGCGAATGGGCTGCAACACGATGGGCCGGCTGAACACGATCAGATTCTCGACCACCCGGTCGATGCGCTGAATCCCCTCGAGAATTCCCCGGATATTTCCCGACTGTTGTGACGCGGGGCTGTCGGCCAGAAGCTCCACATAATTGGCAATCCCCCCGAGTGGGTTGCGGATCTCGTGGGCCAGGTTGGCTGCCATCTCTTTGAGATAGTCGCGAGGAATCGTCTCGCCGTCGCGGTAGCCGTCCAGTTGCTGCTGCAACCGGTCATAGGCTTTCTCGACGCCCCGCATCCGCGAATTGAAATTCTCAAAGCTTTTCTCGAGTTCGGAAAAAATCGTCTCCTCGGTCATGTCTGCCAGAGTTCGCGACGCGTTCCGCTTTTTTACACGGGAAATATCGAAGAGTTTTGTCTGTCGACAGGTAAGCGGTCACTGGTCGCTTCGCTATGTCAGTTATTGTTATCGACGGGAGCGAACCTGCACTTTACCGCAAAGATGCCCACGTCAGGTTCAAGGTGATAACCCAGATTGCAGGAAAAAACGGAAGGGTGGGAAGTGACTACGTCAGAGGGACACGAAACGGAGGGATGCGGCCAGGGATGGCGGAATCGTACCTCAAGCTGGTGCAAGTCAACCCTGACCGGGCCCGAGTTAGAAGGATGCTTGCGCGCCCGTCCTTCCAAGCCCCATCAGGGTGGCTTGCTGCTCGCGTTATACGCTGTGCTGTTCTGTTTGTGAACCCGCGCCCGCCCCGATAGGGGGGCGTAAACCGCGGGCAATTCACACGTTGCCGCTCGACTCAGCGACCGAAGCGGCGCGAACCTGAGTGGTCGCGACGCGGACGGGCCTCGCTCACCTTCAGGTTGCGGCCCATATACTCTTTGCCGTTCAACTCGCTGATGGCGCTTTCGGCCTCGCCCTGGTTGGGCATCTGCACAAAACCGAATCCCCTGGATTCGCCGCTGTAGCGGTCTCGAATCACATCAGCGGACTCGACCTCGCCATAGGCCTCGAACATCTCTCGCAAATGGTCGCGCGTAACGTCAAAAGAGAGATTACCGACGTAAATATTCATCTCGTTCTCCTGCTTTCACTTGTTTAAATTGATTATTTGTGCGCGGATAGGACTTAGAGGATTTCGATGAGCTCGATTTCAAAGGTCAGATCCTGACCCGCCAGCGGGTGGTTCGCATCGAGCGTGACGCTCGAATCGGTGACCTCCGTAACGGTGAGCACGACGCTCTGGCCGTTGGGCTGTACGCTCTCCAACTGCAGCCCCACCTCGGGTTCGATGTGCTCGGGTAGCTGTTCGCGTTTGATAACCATGACCATGTCATCGCGATATGGTCCATAGGCCTCATCGGCCGGAATACTGGTGGACTTGGTCTCTCCCGGGCTCATTCCGAGCAAAGCCTCGTCAAACCCGCGAATCACCTGTCCGGACCCCAACTCAAACTGGAACGGCTCCCGGTCAACAGAGGAATCGAAGATCGTCCCATCCGACAACTTCCCCGTGTAGTGGACCCGCACGGTGTCGCCTTCTTTTGCCTGAATCATGGCAAAACTCCTTGTGAAGAAAAATGAATAACTGTGTAGACAATAAGAAATATGTCAGATGGTGTTCAGCGGATAAATGACTCTGAAATAATTGGATTAAAGGGAGGGTAAATCCGGGCAGCCTTTTATCTCTGGAGAAACAACATGACTGGCATATCGCTTATCGCTATCTCTTTTCAAAAGCAAAATAATCATTCGGTTTTTCAAAAGCAACTACTATTTGTAGAAAAATTGGTTGGAATAGCTGAGCACCGTTCATTGGCTATTCCCTTGTCGAGCGATTCAGCTCTGGCACAACACTGCCCCTCGAGACTCTCAGCGCGCCTGCTCAGCTCGCCTTCTTTGCCTCCCGCCGCAATCTGGCCAGGACCCGTCGAAGCGGAGCCAAGGGCTGAACCTTTCGCCGGGCCAGGAACGCGTGGATCACCTGGGCCACCTCGGGTGCGCGCAGATAGCCGTACACTGCATGGGGATTTCTCGTCCCGTTGTTTTGGTAGTTGTTGTGGACGATCGCGTCCACCGGCCCGACCCCGCGGGAATTGGGCCGGTAGTCGTCGCTCAAATTGTAGTTGATCGCGACGCGGTCATCCAGATCGGAAAAATTGAACCAGGCATGCACGATGTTTTCCGGTGTGGGCACTTGAACCTTTCCCCGGGTCTCCAACCCTTGCGCTTGCAGAAAACGCTTCATCACCACCGGAAGCCCCAGCGGCGACCCCAGTGTCACGAAGGTGTGAATCTTCACCTCAGGCACGACCTGGCTCAGCACGTCGTACGCGATGATCGAGCCCATGGAATGGGCGATGAGCAAGATGTCATCGCGGCGATGCTTGAGCAAAAGTCGACCCAGCTCCTGCCGGATCGCGTCTTTGGGGCTCGGCCTCTCCCGGCTTCTGCCGAACTTGAAATCCTGGAAGTAAACGTACAGGTCATGGAATTTCTTGCGGATGATGAAATCGGAGATGAGGTCGACTTTGAGGATCTTACGTTCCGGTAGAAACACCCGGTCCAGAACCTTCTCGAACAGCTCCCGACTCTTCAGCTTCAGCTTGCCCGGCTCCGCCGATTCTGAGGAGGTCGTCGGCGCCGGCACATAGGGATTCTCGATGAACCGCGGATCATCCCGCCGCTTGACCCGTGGGCTCAGCGGCCGGGGATGCAGGTAGTGGGCCCAGTAAGCCAGTTCAAAATTGTAGGTGCGATTGGGGTGGCCGATTCGGCTCAGCCCTTCACAAATGGCCTTCTTCCACCAGATTTCCAGAAGTTTGCGAGGAGGCTTGTTCCCGATACCGTGGATGCCGATAATGACCTTTTTCTTACGGCCAAACGGTCGCATCAGAGATTTGGATTGTCCGAATCAGAAGAGTTGCCAAAACGCAATTTACGCCACTCGCGGGCGCGTTCCAGCGCGGTGAGCATGGTCTCCAGGTCCCGGTAAGCCTCTGCAAACGTACTGAGCACGCGCTTGTTCTCACGAATCGCGCAATAAAAATCCTCGAATTCCCGCACATAGCTGAGGTCTTCCTCCAGCACGTGGTCTTGTGGCGCAGTATCACCCCGATTCACCCGAATCAGGCGATTGTCTTGCACCTCGACGCTTCCCCGGGACCCCAAAACCACGATGCGATTGGCGCGGTACCCCCGAGAGGAGACGAACAGGTTCAAAACACCGTAAACGCCTCGCTCCGTTTCGAACTGCAGACTCAACGTGTCGATCTCGCCGATGCCCGGATTGATGCTGCGGGTCAGCGCGCTGCCGCGGATGAAATCGCCGAATAGATCGCGCAGCGCGGCGATGTTGTGCACGCCGCCATCGGTGATGAACCCGCCCGGATAGGTGTGGTTCAGGCGCCACTCGGTTTTGGCGTACTTGTTGTTTTCGTCCACCAGCCTGAACACATCCCAGAACACCGCGTACGGCTTGCCGATCTCGCCCTCATCGAAAATGCTCCTGAGCAGGCGAAAGGCTTCGTGATAACGAAAGTTTTCCGCCACCATCATCACCTGCGGGAAACGCTGCTCAAACTCGAGCATCTTGCGGGCGTCGCCGAGGTTGCCGGCCAGCGGCTTTTCCACCATGACGTGCTTGCCTGCTTCCAGCGCGGCGCGGGTGACGGAATAATTGAGATGAATGGGCAGCGCGATGTCCACGGCCTCCACCTGGGACTGCGCCAGCAGCTCGCGGTAATCCAGATAGTACGGCACGTCGCCTACCCGCGAGGCGAACTCACGCGCTTTCGGTTCGCTGATGTTGCACACCGCCACGATCTCGAACTTGTCCGAGAGACGCTGCAGCGCGGGCAGGTGCAGGTCCCGGGCGGCAATGCCGCAGCCGATCATGCCGAGCCGGACGGGTTCCATGGTACTCGGTCAGCGATATTCCGGGTTGGGATGGTCGAACCGGCAGCCTGCGTCCCAACTGGCCCGCTGGTTCCCGTGCGCGGGGATGCCGCC
Organism: uncultured Cytophagia bacterium; assembly: GCA_964419085.1. GTDB lineage: Bacteria > Zhuqueibacterota > Zhuqueibacteria > Oceanimicrobiales > Oceanimicrobiaceae > CAYQOI01. The sequence goes on from CAYQOI010000128.1 coordinate 6,466, forward strand.
GGTGTCCTTGATCATGCGCGCCAGATGCATCAGATTCCAGGTCATGAAAGTGGTGTTGCGATTGGTGAAATCGTTTTCCGGCCCGCCTGACCCCGGGTCGAGGTACGACGGTCCAGGGCCCGCCTCCCCGATCCATCCGGCATCGGCCTGGGGCGGGATGGTGTAGCCCAGATGCTGGAGCGAGTAGAGAATGTTCATGGCGCAGTGCTTCACCCCGTCTTCGTTGCCGGTGATGAGACAGCCGCCCACACGGCCGTAGTAGGCGTACTGGCCGTGTTCATTCAAATCGCCTGATGACGAATAGAGGCGCTCGATCACTTTGGTACAGACCGACGACTTTTCTCCCAACCAGATAGGCGACCCGATGACCAGAATGTCTGCGGCCTGCACCTTTTTGTAAATCTCCGGCCAGTCGTCCTGCTCCCAGCCGTGTTCCTTCATGTCGGGATAAACCCCATAAGCGATGTTGTAGTCCACCGGCCTGAGCACTTCCACCGTTACCCCGTTCTTTTCCATGATCGCTTTGGAGATCGCGATGAGGCCCTCGGTGTGCGAAAGCGTGGGCGTGCGCTTCAGGGTGCAGTTGAGAAATAGGGCCCGCAGGTCGGAAAAATCCCATTTGCTGTTCTCACACATTTCAAGCTGCTTCTTGTTCAAGCTCATTCTTGTCCTCTCTGTCATCTTTCCTGTTTATTTATAGGTTTGAACGAACACTCTTTTTGGGGCTGTCATTAGGACAACCTCTAAGCGGGGGTTCGCGATTTTGAGCAGGAAATGCAGTACCACCAAAAAGCTGTTTGAGTTCAAACCCTATTCAGCCACCGGCTCGCTTGACCCGGTAGCCCAGGTCCTTTAGAATCTCCAAAACCTTTTCCCGGCAGTCTCCCTGCACCAGGATCTCGCCGCCCTTTACGCTGCCGCCGACGCCACACTTCGATCTCAGGTGCCGGCCCAGTGCCCGCAAATCCCCGGCGGACCCCACAAACCCCCGCACAAGCGTCACCGGCTTGCCGCGACGATGCTTCTTTTCCACCCAAACGGTCAGATTCTGGTGCGCCGGCGGCAAGGACTCTGGCTCCCTCTGCTCCCCATCACCTGCGCGCCAACTCGGGTCGGTTGAATACACCAGCATGCCGGGATTGCGGCTCGTTTTTCGACTCATGCGTTTTCTCTCGATGACCTCTTCCACGCAATTGTAGGCAAAATTTCACAAACTCGCAACTACTTTGTCGGATGCGGCACCCAGAAAAAGATTGACAATCAAGAAGGTCTTTCACTACATTTTAAAATTGACTGAAGCGAACCAGAACGGACCCCTCCATGCCCAGAACCGCCCAACTCGTGCGAGTCGGCAAACGCAAGATCGAACTTTCCAACCTCCAGAAGGTGCTGTTTCCGCGAGACGGGATCCTCAAAGCAGAGCTCATTCAGTACTATCTGCGCATCGCTCCGACGATTCTCACCCACATCAAGGGCCGCCCGCTTTCTCTGGTGCGCTACCCGGACGGTGTCACAGGAGAACGCTTTTACCAAAAGAATCGGCCCGGTTGGGCGCCGGATTGGGTGGAGTACGTGACGCTCGGCAGTGAGGATCGCAAAGATTACGTCGTGGCCACCGAAGAGGCCAGCCTGGTGTGGCTGGCGAATCTGGCCTGCATCGAGTTGCACCAGATGCACGCGCGGCAACCGCATTTCGACCAGCCCGACTACATCGTGTGGGACATCGACCCGCCGGAGGGAGAGCCGTTCGAGAACGTTGTCGAAGTGGCGCTGGCCCTGAAAGAGCAAATCGAACGATTTGGTTACCATCCGTTCGTGAAAACCACGGGCGGCAAAGGCGTTCACATCCTGGCACCCGTGGAGACCAAATGGAATTTTCACGACGCGTTCGAGGCGGCTCGGGCGGTGGCGAAACCGTTTGTGGAAGCCAACTCGGAGACGACGACGCTGCACATCAAGAAGGAAGCCCGCAAGGGGAAAATCCTCGTGGACATCTACCGCAATCGCGGCGGGCAGTCGATCATTTCGCCCTACAGCGCCCGGGGGGTGGAAGGGGCGCCGGTTTCCATGCCGCTGGAATGGGAACACCTCCCGAGGGTG
>CAYQOI010000129.1:0-8521 GCA_964419085.1 uncultured Cytophagia bacterium
GACCATCGGCCCAGAGATAGGGCCCCCAAGCCAGCCACGGTGCCGGGGGATTTGCGCCCTCGAAAGCGAGCTCGGGATCCCCGTTGATCTGGTCTTCGATGAGCCACTTCATAGCATAACCGCCCTCATAGGCAAAGGGCTCAGGATTGAGGTTCGTGGTCGCGTAGCCCGCGTAAATACGGCTGCTGAAGTAGACCACACGCACGTTGGGATAACCGGCTTTGAGATTGAGGATGCCTTGCTTCAGGAAGTCTTTCAGCCACTGAGCGCGTTCCGGAAACGTCTGTGGACCAAGGGTCGCAGGCATGGCGTTGAGAATCCAGACCGCCTGCACCTGCTGTTTAGTCACCCCTGCGGCGGCAAGTCGGCTTTCGAGATTCTGCCAGGCCTGGCCGTTGGCAATGGACCATTTGCTTGCATCCTGAGAGGCCTTGGCACCATTGACGATGACGAGCTTGGGGTTGAGGCCAGGCTCCGCCATCGCCAGCGGAATAAAGGGGGTGAACTCCTGTTGCGCATTGGACATCCCGATGGAGATCAAAACAATCTTGCCGTTGGGGTCGGGGTTTCCCGCAGCATCCAGCGGCTGGATCTGCTGGGCCATGGCCAAACCCGCGGCCAGATGGCTCTCCGGCGGTTGGTTGCTGCCTCCGGGATACAACCCACCCTCGGCCCCCTTATACGTTCCGGTGCCAAGGTCGCTTAGCGGTACCAGACCATCGACAAAACTGCCGGTGCAGTCCTGGGCCGACAGCCGGCTGGAAAAACCGAGCGCAGCCGCCAGCACCAGCGCGACGATCCAGAATATGTTGTGCTGCAAAGAACACCTCTTCCTTCCTCGTGCTTCTTCGAAAGGTGTTAATCCTTGCATTGTGTGGTCTCCAAATTTACAGAAGGTTTGGATTGAATAAGATGAATTATCATCACTGGCCTTGCGAAACGTTTTCAGCCGTTTTTTCGGCAACCCCTTTGAGTCGAACCTCGATAATAGGAGAATGGTGAAAATTTCCCTTTCTGTCAACCTTTTTGATCCTATATTGATAGATTCCCGCCGCGAGATTCTCATCGAGAAACTCATAATTCTGAACGATCGCGGTGGGTTTGGTGCCGGCTACAAAGCCGACCTTTTGGAATCTTCCGCTTTCGCCTGAAGAGCGCTCTATTTCAAAGCCCACTTCCCCTGTCTGCGGGAAGGTACTCCAGGTGAGCTTGACCAGATTTCCGATTCCTGATGCGTGAAAATCATAGATAGGAATGCTGAGACTTTTTTGTTCGCCCGTCTCCAGCGCTCCGAGATCAGGGGCTTTGCCCGAAAAGGGTACGCCGAGGTCCGCACCGGCATCCCGTGCCGCGCTCTTCTCACGCAACCGGAAGTCAAACGCCGCGGCATTTACGAAATCGGGCGAGGCCACAAGATTGCCCGCTTTATCCCACCCGCCGTCATTGCGTATCGGGCCAGGCCAGAACAAATTGTGGTCCACCTCGCTGGACTTGACCACTTCCGAGTTGCTCAAGATATGATAACTATCGTTACCGTCAATTACAACAATATTATTTCTTATCACGACATTCTCGATGGTTCCACCTTGTTTTGCCATCAGTCCCATGGTGATGCCGCCCATCTCATTGCCATAGATCGTGTTGTTATAAATTTCGATATCCTTGATGTTGGGTCTCAGGTCGATGCCGTTGCCGCGATTGCCAAAGATCAGGTTGTTTCTAATCGTCAGCTTTTCCAGGCCCATGCGTCCGTGTGCAGTGGCAACGATGATCCCGGAACGTTGTCTGCTATTCGTGATCACGTTGTTCTCAACGACCGTTCCCGAGAGGCTGGTAGGCCCGGTATTGCGCCTGCCGCTCTGGTAGAAAATGTGAATCCCGTAACCCTGCATTCCTGAGACGTAGTTGTTCCGGATGATGTTGTCTTTGCCGGAGTGAACGTAGATTCCATGGTCGAGGGTTCCGTCTTGCTCGTCGATGAGCACGATATTGCCTTCTACCAGATTATTGTCGCCGCTGACAGAGATGGCAGAATACCGGAACCCGGACCCGGTGAATCTGTTTCTCACAAACTGTACGTGGTGCGCCCCGCCGCGGGCAGAACTGCCCACCGTGCCAACCCCGCTGCCGACGAAATGAATGCCTTCGACACGCACATAGGGGACCCGAATACGGAGAGGTCCATCGCTTTCCAGGATCACCTCTTCACCGGGGTAAGCCTTCAGCACCCAGTACGCACCAGGCGCGGCTGCTGCTGACGGCATACGCCGTTCCCGGTACCGACCGGCCGTGGGGGGCAGCCTGCGAGACCCTCGTTTCATTCTCATTCCCCCGCGCATGGGGTGCTGTCTCATCCCTCTGGCGCCGCGGAATATGATAACCCGTTCCTGGTACGTCCCACCGCGTACTAGAATCGTATCTCCAGGGCCGGTACTCTCTACTGCAAACCCGATCGTCTTCCACGGCGAAGAGATAGAACCGTCGGCACCATCATCACCGTTGGGAGCAACGTAGTAGGTGCCGGCAAAAGCCGGTTGATCACCTCCGCTACCCAACTGGAACAAGAAACCAAGAACCCAGGTCCAAAGCAAATACTTCATCACATTCTCCTGTCCATTGTGTCAGGCACGCCCAAGTCCCAGGACCCTCGCATGCCTATCTTTTTCCACTGCAAAGTACTCATTAATCCGCTCAAAATAATTGCGCACCAGCCAATTTCTCCAACTGTACGGGAATTCGACGATTTGACTTTCCAGGCACCGCACAAACTGCAGCGTATTACACCGAACATCTTCTTCGCGGTCGGCGGTCACCTGTAGTTGCAACGGCCTGCCTATCCTCGTCTTGAAATCACGCGAGCCCATTCTTCCGGTGACGATCACCGGAAGCACGCGCGCTCCCGTGGCGCGCGCCAGGCTCATGGGGCCCAGAGAAAACGGAACCGTGTTGTTCAAAAACTTCACCTTCATATAGGTCAAGGATTGCATGCCGTCCCCCATGCTGAAGAGGATCCCATTTTTATTGAGAAACTTGCTCAGCGGCCGGGCGTTGAACCCCACATCAAACCGAGCCTCGTCTGGTTCCTCATACCTGTGAATGCGCAATTTCCGCTCGATCAATTCGCCCACTCGTGAAGCCGTCCTCGACACGGGCGCAGCAGCACTTCGCTTTGATGCACTCCGGAACCTCACTGCCCGCACGGGATATCCTTTCTCTCTCAAAATGCGCCGGGTTATAAAATGTGGGCCTAAATGACCGCTGAGGAGGATCACGCCTTTTTCTTGTTTCAGGGCCTCATCGAGATTCTCCAGCCCCAGGAGAGGAAAACGCCGCTCGATCTCTTCAAGGCTCAGTTTTTCGTGCATGTAGTTACACAGATTCCACACCTGCACGCTCTGAATGATTGATCGAGTCAAGCGCAGGAGCTCTTTCTGGCTCCTTTTGTCCCCAAAAGCCCGATGGACATTGTGCAACACATCCCGCCTGAGCGTTCGATAAAACGCGTATTTGTAGGCCCCTTTCAGGTTGCTGAAAGCCAGCAACACGGAGAAAGGGAGGCTTTTGAAAACAAACCGAGCCAGAGCGCAATAAAGCAGGATGAACGGATCCCTGGGATTAACAAGTGTTTCCACGGCACTTACCAACCTTTAGTGATGTGGTTGAGCAGGCTCAATCGATGGGAATAGCGGTCAGGTGTTCTTTCAGCAGGTGGTTCTCGGATTTTTCAACCTGGTCGATGAATTTGCGCATCTCATCCAGGACCGGTGCCTCCGTCCGCTCGTAAACCTCGCCTTGCAAGAGTTGCAAAACCTCCAGGCGGTGCTTCTTGTGACGAATGAAATAGGTGAAGAGATGCAGCAGCTTGTAGTAAAGCCGGATAAACTCATACCAGATCTCCACGCCACCTTTCAGCTTGGTCATGTATGGCATAAAGGTTTCGGCGCTGAAATCACCGATTTCCAACGCATGCACGATCTGCTCCGCGGCAAACTTCGCACTATAAACCGCCACACTGATGCCTGACGAAAAGATGGGGTCCACAAAGCGCGCGGCATCTCCGATCATCAAATAGCCGTCCCCGACGAACTTTTCCATCGTGTAGCTGTAATCCCCTTCGGTGCGAAACTCGTTGATGCGCTTCGCCCCTTGCATCGCATGTTTAAGATCCTCGTTGATCCCCAGATGCGAATTAAAGTACTCTTCCACATCGAGCTTGGATTGCTTAAAGTAGTCCTTTTCCGCAACTACACCGATGGAGGTGATTTGCTCGGTGATGGGAATCTGCCAAACCCACCCGCGTTCCACCGGTAGAAAATAGATGTGAATAAAGTCGGCGGTTCGTCCTTCTCCCCGATTCACATTTTCGTACCAGGCGTGAACTGCGTACTGATTGAAAATGGGATCCTTTTTCTTGATCTTGAGCTGACGACCGAGAAGCGTGTCGCGGCCGGTGGCATCCACCACGACTTTGCAGGGCATCGTCACGTTTTGATCGCCGATCTTGAACCGCACGCCCTTTGCCTGGCCGTTTTCCAGAAGAACCTCTTGCACGTGGACGCCCTGGTACACCTTCGAGCCGAGACTCGCGGCATGCTTCAACATGAGGAGATCAAACTTACCCCGATCGACGTGGTAAGTATAGTCTTGATCCACGCCTTCCTGGGGAAATTCTTTGAATTCGATGTCGAATTCACCTCTCCGATTGTACGGGTGCCACGCGGCCCCATATTTTTTCACAAAGCCTTCTCGTTCCATGGTTTCCAGAAAGCCGATTTCTTTGAAAACCCTGGTGGTCGAGGGTACCAGCGATTCTCCCACATGCGGCCTGGGATGATGGGTCTTCTCGAAGATGATGTTGCTGATTCCTGCCTGTGATAGATAGCTTCCCAGGGTTGAACCAGCCGGTCCACCACCGATGATAATCACGTCCGTCATTTTCTTCCTCCACTTTGTTTGGGGTTGATGTTCACTTTCTCTACAGGACTAAGCCGGCATTCAGCCTCCAAGATACATGAAACGAACCTGGACGCTGAACACCGGAATTGGCAAGTTGACCCTATTTGAGCAGAATCATTCTGCGACTCAACGCGGTATTCTTAGATTCCAGCCTATAGAAGTAGAGACCAGAAGGGACTACCTGACCCGAGCCATCCCGGCCATCCCAGACGACGCGCTGTACGCCGGGCACGGAAATGTTCTGGTCAAATAAGGTGCGGATTTGTTGACCCAGCACGTTGTAGATGGTCAGCTTTACCCGACCTTCCTGAGGCACCACAAAAGTGATTTGAGTGCTGGGATTGAACGGATTGGGATAATTCTGCAACAATTCAAAGCTACGCGGGGCAGAAACCTCGCCGTCTTCCACCGAGGTGGGACCCAAGGTGAATTCAAAGGCGCCGATATCGTAAGCCGCACCCTGGGGCCTGGGTGTGCCGTCAAAATCCTCGGTCACCATCGCGAGCGTCAGCCCGGCATCTACCGCCGGGGAATTGGCATCGAGATGAAAATCAAGCGCCGCCGGGTTGACAAGCATGGGATCCGCAAAAAGCGCCCGGCTGTCACTGGTGCCCTCAATCCCGTTCCCTTGGGGCCAGTAAAGATTGTTGTCCACCACAATGTTTGGTCCGCTGGAAGAAACCATGACGTGGACTTGACCCGAAGTCGTCACGATGAGATTGTTGGAAATGGTGACGTTGCTCACATCCTCGGAGCCGGAAAAACTGGGAACGATGATGCTGGGCCCGATAGAGCTTCCGGTCAAGGATTGCTGATTCTCGTAGATGGTATTGTTGTATACCTTGATATTCTTGCCCTGTCGCAGCGAGATTCCACTTGCTCCGTTCCCCGTGATGATGTTATTGCGAATGATGATGTCGCTCAGATCAAAGGCCTGGCCCGCAGCAAACGCGGTGAGTATGCCGCTGCGCTGTTCCGACCCCGAAATGTAGTTATCCTCGATGACGATGTTCTTCAAAGGCTTGGGCGTCGACTGTTGGTTCTGGCCAAAAATATGGATCGCATAGCCAAACGACCGCAAGAAACGGTTTTTGCGGATAGTGATGCCGTCACCTTCGTGAACATAGAGGCCGTGATCCAACGTCGTGTTTTGAATTACATCGATGGTATTGCCTTCAAACAAAAGGTCATTGCCGAAGGCATGCATGGCGCCGATCCCAAATCCCGGACCGGAAAACGTGTTGCCCACTACCTGGCAGCCGGTGGCTTGGGCCGAGATGCCGGCGCCCAGGAAGGTCAGGCCTTCAACACGGATATACGGCTTGGTCAACTGAAACCGGCCGAAGTCGTTGAGGATTGGCGTTTCTCCGGGGAACGCCTTGATCACCAGATAATTCCCCTGCGCGCCACCATGCGCGATGGCATTGTCGGTAACCATTTCGCTGGGGTACTCTCCCCCACGCACAAAGACCGTATCCCCGGGACCGGCCACCGAAAACGCCTGCCTGAACGTGGCCCACGGCGCACTGATGGTACCGCTATTCGCATCCGACCCGTTGGGCGCGATGTAGTAAGTCTTGCCCTGCAACGAAGGCACGAAAACGGCGCAGAGCGCCGCGACGAAGAGTCCTGTTCTCCAATTAGCAAAGGAACCTTTCATGACCGTACTCCTTCCTTTGTCTCGTTAAACCGTTGGCATAGCTGCGATGGGGTGTTGGCTTGCCAATTCTGTGCCATCTCCTCACCGCGCAAATTGGAGAACTCATACTTCCAAGTTGATCGGCTCACTGCACACATCCGTTTTGTTATAAAACACTTAGTAAAAACAATTTGTTACCAGAGATTCCACCATTCTGATGGATGAAACTCGTCGCGCTGCCCGCGCCGGCTCACTCTTACATCTTCGTATTTCAAAAGGATGTTTCTGTAATGGCCATGATCGGCTGCATCCCACCGACTGGCACAGGTCTTAAGGGTCAGGCAAGCTGGCCATCAGCTTTCTTGCTGACAAATCCGGTCAGGCAATTGAGGGTGCGAAAGTTCTCCGGAACAATTTCGTCATCATTTACCTCAATTCCAAACTCTTTTTCGATAAACTCCACGAGCTGCAAAATACCCATGGAGTCGATCACACCCTGAGTCAGAAGGTCTTCATCCGGGTCAACCGTCTTCTTGTCATGGTATACCAGGACTTCGCGCACCAGATAGTCCTGGAGTTCGTCTTTGACACTCATGTTACGCCTCCTTATTTAGATGGACGCGGAACAGACTTCTGCAATTGTGGTGTTCACAGCCTGTCCCAAAAACTCGCCGCTTCGGCCCAGACCTTGCAGGCATTCAACACCTGCAAGGTCTACTCAAGGCCTTCGGGTCTGCCGACGGGTCTATTCGATTTTTCACCTCGGAGGTTTTGAGCCTCCAGGAAACGAGGGTTGGCGTCTTCGCGTTTCCTCGTCCGTGTTCTCAGCTACGCAGCAGAGCTGGGTTGACCCTTCAGCTGCTCCACTAAAGCAGACAGCGCGCTGATGCTGTTGAAGTTTTCAGGTACGACCTTCTCCGGCGGGATGGAAATACCAAATTGTTCCTCCATGAACGCGATCAACCGCAGGATGCCCAGAGAATCTACAATTCCAAGCTCTACGAGATCTTCGTCCGGACCAATGGTGTTCCTCCCTTGTTCAACCAGGAACTCACGCAAAAGGTACTGTTCCAAGGTATCCGTGTAACCCATGTTTGGTTCCTCCTCGAAAATGTATCCGTAAACTACCAAGTAAGCCCGTCGCCCTTAAAGAGAAGCCACAGGCCAAGAAGGGTTGTGCGGTGTACTTCACTTACAAGTTGTTTGATTTCTCCTGCATAAAGCACGCATCCTTTTTCAAAACGTGTTTTGGAGGTCGCGCACAAGTCGCGACAGAGAGCGAATTGTATTGAAGTTTTCAGGTATCACTTTTTCGTCTGGGATGGTGATGCGGAATTCTTTTTCCATGAAAGCCATCAGCCGCAGGATGCCCAGAGAGTCCACAATTCCTTCCTGGAGAAGATCCGCATCAAAAGGAATCGATTCCCCGTTTCGTCCGATCGCGTGTTCGCTGCGCAGATATTGCTCCAAAACGTCTTTTATACTCACGATACATCTCCATCTTAAAAATTCAAATTACGGTGATTTCTAAGATGGTAACCTCCTTTTCGCGAGAAGACTATCTCATAGCAGAGGCAACACCTCCTTCCAGACAATTAAAGGTAAACGGATATTCTATAGGTTCTAATCTTTGTCATTCCTGTTTTTCGCAATTCAGCGAAAGTGGGATCGCGAAAAATACCGGGATTTATGTCCATGCACCGGTTGGTGCCATGAGATTGCGGCATCCGCCAACCGGCGGAGCCGGAATGACACGAAATGAGACGTACCGCGGCGGTCTGTGAATTATTCAGGCTAAGCTGTCCCGGGAACCGCCTGCCGTTTTGGGCGTGAATTGATTTGTCGGTTGTGCCGGGGTGCAAATCTGCGCCGTGAAGGCCAAACGCCAGCGTTTTGTGCTTGTTTTTGTGGGCGATTATGTTTATT
>CAYQOI010000130.1:0-3980 GCA_964419085.1 uncultured Cytophagia bacterium
GGCGCCAAAGCCAGGTTTTTGCAAGTTGGTACGCCGATGTCAAGGCCAAGGCGCATATCAAAGACTTGCGAGACCGGTACTACTAAATCCATTTAGCCTGATTAATTCACAACTTGCTTGTCATCCTGGAAGAGTCTTTTTTTAGGAAACAAGGACTTAAACCGCAGACAAGACTCCTCCTGAGTGACAGGCGCTTTCGCAGGAGTCGAGCGTAAAATACTAATTTGTGAATTATCCGGGTTAGAAAAAGACGAGCCGTACATAAAAAAGCACCTCTTCGGAAAAATGAGAGAGGTGCTTTTTTCGTCTTTCTGAAATCGTGCCCGAAAGGTCTCAGGGCACATCCTTTTTGAGTGGCAAATAGACCAGAAACTCCGAACCGCTCTCCTTTTTGCTCCTCACTTTCACGGCACCCCCGTGAGCCTCGGCGATCGCCCGTACCGAAGGCAGGCCGATGCCCAGGCCGCCCCCCATAAACCCGTCCTTGCTGGTACTATGGTAGTTGCTGTCCTGTACTTCGTAGAACTTTTCGAATATCTTGCCCTGCTCGGCCTCATCGATGCCGATGCCGTTGTCTGCGACGCGGATGACGCAAAAATCGCCGTCCACTTCGGTCTTGATCCTGACCTTCCCCCCGTCCGGGGTAAACTTCACCGCGTTCTGCAACAGTTCGCCCAGGACCCCGCGTATCTGGTTGCGGTCGGCCAGAATCTGCATGGCGCTCGTGCCCTTGTCCACTTCGATATCTTGCTTCCTCTTCTTCAGGACGAATTGATAATCTGACACCACTTCGTCCACCAGGGCGTTTATTTCCACCAACTCCGGTTTCAGCTCCACCCGACCGTTTTCCAGATGCGTCAAATTGTGCATGCTCGTCACGATTTCTTCCAGGTCGTCGATGGCGTTGAGGATGACATCCATGCACTGCTTCCGTTCCTCCTCGGAAAGGTGTGTGGCATAGTCATCGTTCAGGATGCCCACATAGCCTTTCAAGTGGCTTACCGGTGTGCGCAATTCATGGCTGGTAATCGCGATGAACTTGTCCTTCATCTTCTGCAGTTCCACAAGTTTTTGGTTCGCGATGCGGAGGGCTTTGTTCTCCTCACCCAACCGAATCTTCTCGGAGCATTTTTGCGCAACCATCCGGATCTGCTCCGGCTTGATGGGCTTCAGGATGAAGTCATACGCGCCGTTTTTCATCGCCTCGATCGCGCTTTCCAGCGTTGCGTAGGCGGTCATGATAACCACTTCGGCATAGGGGTAGTCCCGCTTGATCGCGGCAAGAAGCTCCAGCCCGTCCATCACCGGCATCTTGTAGTCCGTAAAGACAATTTCGTAGGTGTTCTGCCGCATCAATTCCAGCGCGCGCATGCCGTTTTCCGCAGTTGTGAGGTGATACCCCCTCTTGCTCAAGCTGCGCACACAGACATTTCGAACGACTTCCTCGTCGTCTACGATCAGAATGTTCTTACCGGTCTCTTTATGCGTGCTGTCACTCATGACTCAAACGAACCGCGAAAGTATTTGCGTTCGGGCGTCTTCGGCACGTTGGTGAGATTCGCGACGCTGTGAAACTGCTGCACCAACTCCTCCAGGCGTCGCGCCTGCTTCTCGATTTCATCGATATCCCGATATAGTTGGCCGTTGTCCTGCAGTTCTTCTTTGATGAGCGCACAATAGCCGGATATGCCAGTAAGAGGCTGATTGAACTCGTGCACCACCGCCCGAGCCAATTGTACAACAGACTGAAATTCCTCGCCGGGAAAAGACCCAGAGCGGCTGAGCTGCCGAAACCAGCGAATCTCCAATGCCGATGCTAGCTGTGCAGCCACGATGTCTAACAGGGCCTTAGCATCCTGCTCATGCCACGACGCGTCCGCGGCACCGATGCAGAGCAGGTCTCGCGACGGTCCAGCCGAGACGATGGGAACAATCATCATTGAGCCGATTTGCACATCCACGCTCTGCCCGGCGAGCATCGACGCTGCAAAGGCCTGGCAGTCACTCCCATCCAGCAGCAAGGGTTTGTCTTCGCCAAGGGCCTCGAGCTCGCTATCCATGTACATCGGCTCCAACGACAACTCCTGGTCGTTCACCACTGTGAATTGCCAATCCATCCGAGCGCTCTGGCTCTGCCAATTCCCGTAGCCGAAAACGACGGGCTGCATCAAGCTTTTGCACACAGCGTAGGCGGCTGCCAGGATCGACTCGAAGTCGCCCCCTCGACGCGTGACCTGGCAAAAGCGCCGCAGAGATTCAAGAAGGCCGGGAAGAGATTTTGAAGGGGCAGACGCCATCTTACACACCTGATGGTCGGCAAATAGACCAGGGGATTCTACGAAAGGCTTGCTTTTTTTGAGGTGATCTGCCTCGAGCCCCGATCCCTGGCTGAATACCAAATCCATTCATCCGTTCAAGTTATCGGCAAAGCCGAGCGAATCTAAACCGCCGGCACACGTCAGCAACAAATCATCGAAACAGAAGGGAGCTGTGCGTGGGAGGCACTACTCTCCTCGTCTTGAGCCATAGTGCAAGCTGCTCTTTCTTGAGCAACTCTATTATTTCAATAACTTACACAAAAATCACACAATGTCAAGAAAATTCTGGACGGCAGCCCCTGGTCAGAGAGTCATCGTTTTGTACTCGTTGTAGAATTTCATGATGTGCGGAATGTAGTTGTTGGTCTCGGCCCAGAGCAGTTCATCGGATTTGTGATTGGCCAGCCAGGTCGCGGCGCGGCGCTCGCCCGCGCTGTAGGCGGCCAGGCCGCCTTCCAAACCGTAGGCTGCGATGAGCGCCGAAAGGCAGCGGGAACCGATGCGAATGTTGTAAATGGGGTTGAAGAGCACATCTTCGGCAGAAGTCCAGGTGATCCCCTCGTAGTGCGCGATCCACATTCCCATGGTGGGCATCATCTGCATCAGGCCCATCGCGCCCGCTTCGGAGACGACCTCGGGGTCCCAGGTGGCGCCGCTCTCGTGGGTGATGGTCGCACAGATCAAATCCACATCCAGGTTGGTGTATTTTACGCTCATGCTGTAGATCTCGTCGGCGATCTCATAGCGCAGTCCGGAAGGCATGTCTTTGTTGTACTGGCTGATGATCTTCATAATCTTCTGGATGTTATACTGCCGGACGCTGTCGATATTCATCGCGGCGCGAATGTCCTGCAGCGAACGTTCAAGCGTCGTGAACTTGGGATTATCAGAGACCGTGCTCAGCCAAAAGTAGCGATAGGCGAAGGTTACCCCGATAGCCAAAATCACGAGCACGACTAACCCCCTCACCACCAAACCACCACTCTGATTGAAAGCCGAGGGCCTGCTGACCTTCGCGCGTCCTCTCTCCTTCGTTTCAACTTTCATCGGACCACTCCAAAACCAGAACTCAGTGAACTTCCTCAGACTCATCCGAGATATATTTAAGCTTGCGCCAAAGCGTTGCCTTGGAAATGCCGAGTACTTCGGCGGTTCGCTTCTTGTTGCCCTGCATCTGCTCCAGGGTTTTTAGAATCGTTTCACGCTCCACCTGTGCCAACCGCGCAGTTTTTGTCTTTGAATGTCTCGCCCGATTTAAGGAGGAACTCAGCTCACCCGGCAGCAAATTCGGCTCAATCTCATCTGTGGTCGCAAGCGCGACGGCACGCTGGATCACGTTTTCCAACTCCCGCACATTGCCGGGCCACTCGTAGTTCATCATCATCGCAAGCGCTCGTTTAGAGACAGTGGTGACCGTTTTGCGCATTTTGCCGCTGTATTTGGCAACCAGGTATTCGGTGAGCAACTCGATATCCCCCTTTCTTTCCCGCAGGGGTGGCACATGAATGGGGATGACGTTGATGCGATAGAAGAGGTCCTCGCGAAACGTCCCCCGCTTCACATCGGCCTCCAGATCCTTGTTGGTCGCTGCGATCAAGCGGATGTCCACCTTCCGCGTGACGCCATCCCCCACCCTACGCAGCTCGCTTTCCTGCAAAACCC
>CAYQOI010000130.1:3990-8507 GCA_964419085.1 uncultured Cytophagia bacterium
CAACTTCACCTGTGTGGAAAGGGCGGTTTCAGCGATCTCGTCGAGAAAGACCGTGCCGCCGTCCGCGACCTCGAAAAGTCCCTTGCGGTCGGTGGTCGCGCCGGTGAATGCGCCTTTCACGTGCCCGAAAAGCTCGCTATCCTGGAGATTCTCAGGAATCGCAGCGCAATTGACCGGCACAAACGGCCTTGCCTTGCGACGGCTCAAATCGTGGATCGCCCGCGCGATAAGCTCCTTGCCCGTTCCACTTTCGCCGTAGATCATGATGGTGCTGTCGGTTTCCGCGACTTGACACACCGTATCGAGAACCCGCAAGAGTTTTGGTGACTCTCCGATAATGGCATCGAATTCAGGCTTTTTTCTCAGTCGGCTCAGGAGGTCTTTCATCTCGCGCTCCGTGCGTCTTTTCTCCACGAACCGCTTCACGAGCCGCAAAAGCTCTTGATTGTCAAAAGGTTTGGTCAAATAGTCCACCGCGCCCAGCTTGATGGCCTCGACGCCGCTTGGGATAGACCCGAACGCGGTGATGATGATAACCTGAGTACCGGGCCAGTTTCGCTTTACTTGCTGCAACACCTCCAACCCGTCCATCCGATCCATCTTGTAGTCGGTGATCACCAGGTCGAAATAGCGCTGCCGCAGTTTATCGAGAGCCGACGGACCGTCGCCGGCCGCCTCCACAGCATATCCTGCCCTGCGCAGCAAATGACAGATGACATTCCGCACCTTCGCGTTATCTTCGACAACCAAAATCTGCAAAGAACCTGGGTTCCCCATCTTTCCCCCGAGGGATTGAATTAGATGTTGGCCTGCTTCAACTGCTGCTTGACCTGTTGAATTGAGCTACTTATGACTTTGTTTAAACTCTCGCTAATGGCTTTGACCACCTCCACCGGCTCCCTTTTGGCAGCCATCGTTTTCTCCGAAATCGTCTTCTCCCACACGATCTCGTTGCTGCCGGCCCGCTGCAGCCGGAAATCGAGGGAGACGATGCCGTACCACGTTTTGCTTTCATCCCATTCTTCAAAGGCACGGATCTGTCCCCGCAAAATATAATCCACCTCGACACGCGCAGGCAGCCGCACGACTTGCTTGAACGCACCGGAAGCCTGATACTGTTTCAACACCTTTTCGGTCACGATCTTTCTGGGCGGTGCGATCCACCTGCGGTAGTGGTAGTACTGCACCTCGTAAGGTGATTGCCGGTACACGATCCGGTCCCCCTCATAGAGCGCGTCCGAACCAAACTGCGCCACGCCAATCGTGACCGGGAGCACGGTGCTGTTAGTCGCATCGTTCTCGATGGGATAATCGATGCGGTAGTAGTAGGTTGGGGGGACGCCACCACACCCGCCCAACTCCACCATCGTGAGCATCAACAGGAATACCGCGAAAGACTTCTTCATCCACGACTCCTCACACAATTCGATTCTCCTTTTTTCATGGCAATTTTCGCTGAGGCGGCGCCGCTTTGCGCACCAACAGCCAGGGCCGTTCTTTCACGAGGCGCGAGAACTCCTCCAGATTCTGTGACGCGTACTGGAAATTCTCCATGATCTCCAGGATATTTTCGCTGTTTGAAGAAAGCATGGATTGCAGATCCCTCAAGGTGGTGCGCAGGTCGCCGATGAGCTGCCCCGTCTCCCTGGCGGTTTCCTCCAGATGGGTGAGCGTGCCGTCAAACGTATCTTCATTTTTGGACAAAAGGCTGTTGAGCTCCTCACTGATTTCGGCGAGATTGTCGCTGACCCGGTTCATATTACTGACGATGCTGATAATCTCGTCCCCCCCCTCGGCCATGATCTTGTCCAGATTTGCCATCATGGCGGACAAATGGGCGCGGTTTTCTTCATTAAAGATGTCGGAGACCCGATTCAGCAGCACCTGGAATTGCTTGTTGAGCTGGGCAAGGGGCTCGGACATCTGTGAAAAGCTGAGCACCTCCTTGCTTTGCAGCACGCTGCCCGGCGGCAGGAGATCGGCATCCGGTGAACCGGTCGTGATCTCAATGTGCTGGTCCGCCATGATCCCGACGGAGGTGACAAAGGCCAGAGAATTGACGCGCACGGGCGTTTTTTCATCCACTTCCAGGGTGACACCGATCTTGGTCTCGCCCTCCCCAGGCAAGGAAATAGCCTTCACCATGCCCACATCCATGCCCCCGAATTTCACCAACGACCCCTCATGAATGCCGCCGACGTAGGCCAGATGGGTTTCGTACTGCTTGGTCTTTGCCCCAAAATCGATGCCAAAAATCACAACCAAAAAACCGATCAGCAGCACAACGCTGACCACGATCATCACGCCTGCTTTGACCTCGTTTGCCTTGAAATCCATTTTTTGCTCCTAAGCAACGCCTCCACCGGTTAGTGTTGACATCTGGCGCTCCCGGTCCAACTCCTCATCATCCGGCTCCCGATTGAAGAATTGCCGGATGACCGGATTGTCCAGGGCCTTCAGTTCTTCGAGCGTACCCACCGCCAGAATCTTGCCGTCGTGCATCATCGCCACCCGGTCTGCGATGATCTCCACAGAAGCCAGCTCGTGCGTCACCACAACGATAGTCATCTTGTACGCTTTTTTCAACTTTAGAATAAGCTGGTCTATTCCCGCAGCCACCACCGGATCAAGCCCCGCGGACGGTTCGTCGCAAAACAGGATCTCCGGGTCCATCGCCAGAGCACGTGCCAGACCCGCACGCTTGCGCATGCCGCCGGAAAGCTGGGACGGCCGAAAATCCTCGAAACCCGACAACCCCACCATGCCCAATTTCATGTTGGTCATAATCCTGATGGTGCTTTCTTCCAGCTTAGTGTGCTCCCGCAACGGCAGAGCCACGTTGTCGCCCACGGTCATCGAATTGAACAGGGCAGCCGACTGAAACAACATGCCGACTTTCTTGAGAATCTCCACCCGCTCATCTTCGCTCAATTCCGTAATATCCTTGCCTCTGATGAAGATCTTTCCCGATGTCGGTCGGGATAGTCCGATAATGTGTCGCAGCAACGTGCTTTTTCCGCACCCCGACTTCCCGAGAATCGCAATGGACTCTCCTTTATATATGTCCAAATCGACTCCGTTGAGCACGACTCGGTTACCGTATTTGACCACCAGGTCACGGATTTGGATGATGGGTTCCGGCATCGCCTCTAAAACGTAGAAAAGAAAAGTGCGGTAAAAAACACGTCGGCCGCGATAATGCAAAAAATCGAGGCGACCACCGAACGCGTGGTGGACTTGCCGACGCCTTCGGCCCCACCCTGAACGTTGAATCCCTCGTAGCAGCCGATGCTCACAATGATCAGGGCAAAGAAAAAGCTCTTCACCAGTCCGCTGGACAGGTCTCGAAAAGTCAGCGCCAAAATCGTCTGGTTGATGTAGCGCACACTGGTGATGTTGAGCGTCGCCATGGCGATGACGTAGCCCCCGAGAATGCCGATAAAATCCGCGATCACCGTCAAACAGGGAAGCATGATGAGCATTGCCAGCGTGCGCGGCACAACCAAAAAATTGACCGTGTTGAAGCCCATGGTCTGCAGCGCGTCGACTTCCTCGGAGACCATCATCGTCCCGATCTCTGCGGTGATGGCCGAGCCGCTGCGCCCGGTAATGACGATGGCGGTGAGCAACGGCGCCAGTTCCCGAATGATGGAGACCGCAACGAGATTGGCCACATAGATGGTCGCACCGAACTGTTGCAGTTGGTAGGCTGACTGCATGGCGATGATCAATCCCACAAAAAACGCGATGAGGTTGACGATGGGGAGCGATTCATACCCGATGCGCACCATCTGTTCGAAGGTGCTCTTCCATCTTATCCCCTTGCCGCGAAATGGGGCGACGAAAATCCAGTACCCCGTCTGCGCCGCGAGATCGAAAACCCGACTCAGATGAATCAGGGCCTGGAACGCATCTCGGCCCAGCCTGCCAAAAAACCTATTGACCAGTTCCATGGGGTTTAAATGTTTTCTTAGCCTCTTCAACCGACGAATAGATGTCGAACACCTTGTCCAGTCGGCTGAGCTCAAAAACATCTTTCACCGCATCACGCAGGTTCGCCAGTTTCAACTTCCCGCCATATTTGCCGGCCTGTTGCAGGGCCTCCACCAACGTCGCCACACCGGAGCTGTCCATGTACTTGACTTTGAGCAAATCCACCAGGATAGCTTTGTTCTGCGCCTTGGTCAAGTCCAACAGCACCTTTCGCAGATTGGGGGAAGAATAAAGATCGACCTCACCCTCTATCTCCACAATGGTGACCGAATCCTGACTTTTGGTTTTGATCTCTAACATCAGTGCTCCTTCAATCGCGGTAAATACTTGGCCAACGTCAATTGGTTTCCCTCCCCCACCGAGTTGTCGTAGCTGACTTCATCCATCGTGCTTTTGATGAGATGCACCCCGAGTCCCCCAGGCCGGATATCGTCGAGGCGGCGGGACTTGATGTGCTTGGGATCGACCTTTTTGCCAAAATCGCGCAAGACGATCTCCAGCCGGTCTTCCAGGACCCGAAACTG
>CAYQOI010000131.1:0-2918 GCA_964419085.1 uncultured Cytophagia bacterium
GAGTGACAAATTGGTGCTCTTTTCCGACTTTTTGGACAGCCCCTTACGTTCTGTTGACTACCCTTTTTGGACAGCCGTGTCCTTAGCAAACGCTCATTTTCAAAACTCAACCGGACACTCATGTTCCGGAATCTCTTTCCACAATAAATAGTCGAGGGAGATTCCGGTATTCAAGCAGGCCGACAGAAGCCGGGCCGTTTGAAACCGGAATGACATTACAAAAAAGTTCGGTTTACTCCTGCCCCAGCTCCTTCGTGAGCTTCTCGATCCGCTTGCTGGCCTTGGACGCCACCTTGGATTCCGGGTACTCGTCCACCACCATCCGGTAGTACATCAGCGCCTTCTCGGGGTCGTTCAGCTTCTTTTCGTTGATTTCGGCCGCGGCGAAAAGCGACTGGGCCGCGATGTCGCTTTTCGGGTAACTGCCGTAAATCTTGAAATACGTGTTCGCCGCGTTCAGCTCATCCTTCAGGCGCTTCTCGTAGATGCGCGCGGCCTCGGCCAGCGCAAGAGGCGCCTTGAGATCATCCGGGAAGTCCCGGACGATCTGCGAATAGACCCGGATGGCCTGGTCGTACTCCTTGAATTTCTCTTCGTACAGTCGGGCCGCGTCGAACAGCGCGGGGACGGCTTCGAGGCTCTTGGGGTAGCGTTCCGCCACTGCGGTGTACGCGTTGATGGCTTCGAGATAGGTTTTCTTCTTTTTTTCGAGAATCTGGGCCATCCTGAATTGCGCCTGCGGCGCCTGGGGATCGTCCGGATGTTCCAGCAGGAACTCCTCCAGGGTGAGAATGGCATTCTGGTGCATGTCGAGTTTTTCGGTGAACAGCTCGGCCATTTTCAGCTTGCTGGCGGTGACGTAAAGCCCGTTTTTGAACAAATAGGTCAACTTCATGAACGCGGCGAGGGCTTTGCGGGGCCGTTTGTCCCTGGCGAGCAACTGGGCTTTCCAGTACAGCACGCTTTCGGCATGTGCGGACTTCGGATAGTGCTCCAGAAAGCGGTCGCACGTTTCGGTGAGCAGACCCGCGACAGGCTGGAAATTCAAATCGTACAGGTCGCGAATAAAGGCGTAGGTGGCTTCTTCCAGCGTGGAGTCACTTGCGGTTGGGTTCAGCAAGGTGTCGATTCTCTCCTTCAGGGGCCGGAACTTCTTCTCCCGGATGATCAGCGAGCGCAGCCGGTCTTTGGCCGTGGTGACCACGTCCGAATGGGGGTAGAGGTAAAGGATCTCCATGTGGGTCAGAAACGAACGCAACTCATCTCCTTTGTTCGAGTAAATGGTGGCGATCTTCATATGCATCTTGTCCGCATCTTTGGCTTCGGGGTAGCGGTAGAGGTAGTCGCGCACCTCCTCGATGAGAATGTTGGTGAATTCTTTTTTGGGGAGTTTCTCAAGCGCGGCGATGAATTCGGCAAAATCTTCCTCGCCGTCGGCCAGAAGGGGGGTCTGTGCAAAGCAAAGGCAAAGGAGCAGAGAAAAACCAACGAAACAGCAGATTCTTTTTTGGATTCTCATGATCGCGCTCCTAGATTCTTTTTGTGACAAACTCAGTCGAGTTGTTTCAGTTTGTCGAGGTCGGAATTCTTACCCATGACCACCAGCAGATCGCTGTCTTTGATATGATGATCCGCCCGGGGGACCACCACCACGTTTTCCGGCACCAGCTCTTTGATCATAATGACCTGCACCCCGAACTTGTTCCGCAGGTCAAGCTCGCCCAGGGTCTTGCCGGTGAAGCTGCTGGGCGGCGCGAGGTCGATGATGCTGTACCCCTCTACCAGCGGCACGTATTCCAGGACGTCCGGGTTGTCGATGCGCTGCGCCAGCTTGTACGCGCTGTCTCGTTCCGGAAAGATGATCTCGGCGGCGCCGATGAGGTTGACGATCTTGGCGTGGTCTTCGGTCAAGACCTTGACGTAGATCTCTTTGACGCCGATTTCCTTGAGATACAGCAGCACCAGGAGGCTGGCATCGATGCTTTGCCCCAGGCTGACGATCACCGCGTCCACGTGCTCCAATCCCAGGCTCTGCAGCGTGTTCTTGTCCGAGGCATCCGCGATGATCCCTTTCTTCACGATCGCCTTGATCTTCTCCACTTTGGATTCGTTGGAATCGATCACCACCACATCGAAGCCCCGCTCGGCCAGAAACTGCGCCATGTAGTTGCCAAAGGTACTCAATCCGATCACAGCAAACGATTTCATGCTCGCCTCTTGTTTTCTCTACCAACCAAAACCCGGCCGGGCGCTACCCGACCAGGACGTTTTCTTGTACATAGCGGTATTTTGGCGCCAGGCTGGTGCCCTGCACCGCCAGTGCGATGGTCAGGGGGCCCAGCCGGCCGATAAACATCAAGAACGTAATGATGATTTTCCCCGCCTGGCTCAACGTCGAGGTGACGCCCGTGCTCAACCCCACCGTGCCGAAGGCGGAGATCACTTCGAAGACGTACTCCACGAACAGCCCGCGGCTGGAGACGTGTGAAACCTGGGGCAGCTCCACCACCAGCAGCAGCATGGCAAAAACAGCCACGATGATGCCGGAGAAAAAGACCACCGAGATCGCGCGGGAAACATCCGCGCTGGCGATGCGGCGGTAAAAGATGTTCACATCCTCGCGCATGCGGAAACGGGCAAAGACCGAGGCCATCACCACCGCGAAGGTACTGGTCTTGATCCCGCCACCGCACGAACCCGGGGAGGCGCCGATGAACATCAGGATCATCAGCAGAAACAGCGTCGCGTTGGAAAGCTTCGCGATGTCCACCGTGTTGAAGCCGGCCGTGCGCGCGGTGATGGACTGAAACAGTGACGGCAAAAGCTTTTGGGAAAATGAGCCGCCGGCCAGCGTGTTTTGAAACTCCAGCCCCATGAACATCGCCATGCCGGAAAGAATGAGCAGCGAGGTCATGAAA
>CAYQOI010000131.1:2928-8409 GCA_964419085.1 uncultured Cytophagia bacterium
GGTGTGGAAGCCCAGGCGGGTCACCGTGCCGCCGCGGAAAGGCCGAAAATTGCGGTACAGGTCGAAAAGCACGACGAAGCCGATGCCGCCAAGCACAATCAGGCCTGCCAGAACCGAGTTCACAAACAGGTCGCCGCGGTAACTCTCGAAGCTGTCCGAAAACAGGGCGAAGCCCGCGTTACAGAATGCCGAGATGGCATGGAACAGGCCGAAGTAGGCCGCGCGCAGCCAGGGCAGCGTGTCGGAGAATCTCACCGCCAGCAATGTGGCGCCGATAAGCTCGATTCCGATGGTCACAAAAAAGACCAGCTTCAGCAATCTTGCCAGATCGGAGATGGGGTGCTGGCCCAGCGTGCCCTGGACGATTTCCTGCTCCGTGAGGCTCAGGCGCCCCGAAATGAGATAGACGAAAAACGTCGAAAGGGTCATGATGCCCAGGCCGCCGATCTGGATGAGCACCAGGATGACGCCCTGACCGAAGCCGCTGAAATGGCTGCCGGTGTCAAAGACCACCAGACCGGTCACGCAGGTGGCGGAGGTAGCGGTGAAAAGCGCATCCAGAAAGCCGGTGCTCCCCTGCGCGGTGGCGCGCGGGAGCATCAGCAGGGCCGTGCCCACCATGATCACCACAAAAAAGCCCATCAGGATGGCCCGGGCCGGATGCAAAAAGAGATGACCATGCCGCCGGGGGCTCACCGCCTGCGGCGGCGCGAATGGAATCGCAGTTCGTCTGTTGCCTTGATTCATAGGTTCTCCGGAGAATTCCCGCGGTCGCTCATTTGGTAAACACGATGTCGTTGCCTTCGTTGGGCCAGCGCGCGCGGACCTTCACGCTGTCCGCGTAGATCACGAACCGTTCGGCGGGGACAAACGGCAGCGCGCTGCCGTAGCTGTACCGGCCGTTTTCGTCGCGGTCGCGAAACGCCTCGAGAGCGTAGGTTCCCGGAAACACAGCGGAAAACTCGTACGGGCCCGGCTGGGCGAGGCGAACCTCAGCCTGGTGAGCATTTTTTCCGCTTTGCCGGATCTGCAGGATGATCGGTCCGGTGGCGGTGGAATCTTCGTCGATGACCTTGCCCCGGATCACCGAAAAGGTGTCCGGATTGACCGTGCGAAAAGCCAGCCGGAAAGTGGAATCCGCGCCCGGGTTTCCCTGTAGATCCAGAACGGAGTCCAGGGCCACCTGTACGCGATACCAGGCTGAGCCTTTGAGCGGCGAGCCGGCGGAAAATGCAGCGGACGCCGGTGTGAGCCAGCGAAGGTGACCCGCCACGTGGGTCCCGGTGGAATCCAAGAGGTGCAGATGCGCTTCCAGCGAACCCGGTTCGACGGGTTCGGAGAAGTGCAAGACGATGCTTCCGGAATCCGGGACGGCTTGCGCGCTGTCTCTGGGTACGGTAGAGAGTAACTTCGGCCCCAGGGTGTCCGGCAGCGCACTGCCCACAAACTCCGCGGTGTTGTAATCGGGATCGACGACATTTCCGGCCAGGTCCGTGAGATTCTGCACCCGGAGTTCGTAGGTCACTTTCGCGCGCTGCGGTTCGGTCGCCAGATGCACCTCTTGCGCATTCCGGGCGCTGAGGTAGGCGAGCCGCACACGCAGCGAATCTGTGGAGGAGGACTTTTTCGGCTTGATGCGGTAGTTGCCCAGCACCTCAACGCCCGCCGGCGAAAGCGCCTCGTCGAACTCCAGCAGGAGGTGTCGGTTGTCTTCGGCCGAAACGTCCAGCAGCGCAGGTCGAGTGCTGTCCGGGAAGGTCAGCCGAAAGTTCAGCCCGTTTTCCTCCAGATTGCCCTCGGTGAGGGTAAGGTCGCGAGTCGGGACGCCCAGCGCGTCGGTGCCCGGTTCGTAAAAGCGGTTGCGGTCTTTGTCCTGCACTGCGAAGACCCGATATTCTCCCTGGGACAGGTTGGTGAATTCAAAGCGGCCCTTGGCGTCGGTTTGGGTGACGTAGTCCGGTTCATCCGACACGGGATTGGGGTCGTGCCCGTTTTCCAGAATATAGGCCCAGACCAGGGTGCCGCTCACCTGCTTCCCGAACACGCGGCCGGAAATCTTGCCTTCGCTCAGCTCCTCACCGGTAGAAAACGCCAGCGTGTAGGACTGGCGCAACGCGTTCCCATGTGCGTCTTTCAAGTCCGTTCCCAGCGTGACCACGTAGGTGCGGTCCGGTTTCAGCGCGTCGCCCAGGATCACGCGCAGCCGCCGGCCTTTCCATTTGTACCTGACGTTTTCGTGAGGATTGGGCGTAATAAAGACAGCCTTTCGCAACGATTTATGGTCCATAGATTCGCTAAACGTGAACTCGATTTCCTGGTCAAGAGGGACGCGTGTCGACTTGGGCGCAGGCACCACTTGCACGATTCTCGGGGGAGTTTTGTCCGGCGGGCCGCCTGTGGGTGCCACTTGCTGGGCACAGGCGGTCAACAAAAGCACGGCAAAAAGCGCGGTACTCGAACAAATCTGTCTCTTGGTTTTCATCCTCCATCCGACCGAGCGCAAAAATAGCGAAATTCAGCGAGAATTGCAAGCGCGTTGACACAAAGCGCTAATCCTGGTCTTGCTCACTGGACTCGGCCAGATGTGCTGCCAGCAGCGCCGACAGCGTGACAAACTCGAAGCCGCGCTGCAGCAGTTCCGGAATCAGCCGTTCCACCGCCCAGACCGTCTGGCTGCGGTCCACGTGGCTGGTGTTGCCGCCATCGTGCAGGATAATGATGGAGCCTCTGGTGACCCGGCGCAAGACCCGGCTGACGATTCGTTTGCGGCCGGGCTGATGGGGATCGCGGGGGTAGACATCGCCCACCACGGTTTTGTAGCCGGCGGCTTCCACCACATCCAACACGCGGCGGGAGAAAAGACCCATTGGGGGTCTGAGGAATCTGGGTACCACGCCGTCGAGGCTCCGCAGCAGCTCGTCTGTGCGGAGGATTTCTTCTCGCATCGCGTCGTCGCTGAGACGGAACAGCGGCGGATGGGTAAACGTGTGGTTGCCGACTTCGTGGCCCGCGGCGACCTCCCGGGCGAGACCGGGGTCGCGCGCGATGTGGCGGCCGATGAGAAAAAAGGTCGCGGGGACCTCGTATTTTGCCAGCAGCGTGAGCAGTTGTGGTGTGTAGGTGGGATGGGGGCCATCATCGAATGTCAACGCCACCCGCCGGTCCTGGATGGGCGCGCGCCAGAACACCCGCTCGCTGATCCTGGGACCCAGGCGTTCCAGCGCGATGACGTGGCTCAGGTCACTCAAGACGGATTGCAGGGTGACGTTGTCGAAGAATTCTCGAATTCGCTCCAATTCTTACCGGCCTTTCTGCTTCATCCCGTCGCGCCCATCAGGTCGGGCGACGACAATCCGATGACGCGCAAATACTCCTCTTTGATTGCATCCAGCTCCGAAATCAACAGCCTGCGCTCCCGTCGCATCCGGTTGAACAACTGCCTGTTGGTAAAAAGAAAGAACGAAAAACTGATGCGCTTTTGTTCCTCCCGCACCTCTTTGACATACGCCAGAGCGAACATGCCGCTGACGGGAAGGCTCACAAGGTAGATGAGGCCCCAGAGATGCCCGAAAAAGAAGCCGACCGCAAAAACCTGCACCCAGTAGAAAAACAGAAACGAAACGCCGCCGCCGATGAGAAGTGCGGACAAGATTTTGGTGCGGTCGTTCACAAACCGTTTCGCGATGGTTTCGGTGATCGCGTAGGGGATAAAGTTGTTGACGATCCCGTAGCAGGCCAGCGGAAATCCCAGGAGCGCCTTGACCATCGACCGCATGCTCTCCTTCACCGTCTCGGAAAAGCTGGTCTTCTCTTTGACCATCGCGTCCTTCAAATGCAAACGTTTCAGCTTGCGCTTGTACAGCGTGATTTTTTCATGCAGCTGGCGTATGCGCTCGCGATCCCGTTCATAGAAGTACTCGACGCAATCGGCGATCTTTTGCGTCAAGACGAACTCCGCCACCGTGGGCGGCGAGTGGCCCAACATGCCGGCGGTTTCACTCTTCAGCTCATCCCGGTACAAGAGTTCGATGTCCCGTACCAGTTCATCGAGCTCTTCGTGCCGGATATTGACCGTGAGTTGCTCCAGGCTCCGTTGAATCTCAGCGGTGAGCCGGGCAACCGCCTCGTAGTTGTCCTTTTCGTTGAGCTCGAAATAGGGGCGCAGGTCCAGAGGCTTGCCCACGTTCAGGAGCACGCGACTGCGAAACCGGCTGCGCGAAAAGAAGTAAAGGCCGATGGGGATGATCTGCACGCCCAGCCGGTAGTTGTTCCGCCGTTCTGCTTCCAGAACGATGCGCGCCGCACCGGTTTTGACTTTCTTCACCTTTCGCAGCATATCGCTGGTGCCTTCGGGAAAGATGCCGATGGTCTCACCCTTTTCAAGCGTGCGGTAGCAGGCTTCGAACGCGTAGACATTCTGGTCCATTTTTTCCGGCGCATCTTCTTTCCGGTAAATGGGAATCACGCCACAACTGCGCAGAAACCAGCTTTTGAGCCTGTTGGAAAAAAGACCTGCGTGCCCCACGTAGTTTACTTTGCGCCGGGTTACCAACCCCATGACCAGCGCATCCATGATGGAGTTGGGATGGTTGGCGACGAACACCACCGGGCCGCGCTCGGGAATGACCTCGCCGTGCCGCACTTCCATCTTCTGAAAGAAAATGGCCATGGCCGCCTTGACCACGACGCGGATGAGCCGATACAGAACCGGTTTTGCTTCCGCTGGCATGAAATTCTGCTTTGAATTCTTGGAAACGCGCCTTATTTTTGCAAAAAGCGTCGAGATATGTCCTCCCCCTTGTTCGACAAAATTTATGAAATAATTCTCCAAATTCCAAAGGGAAAAGTCGCGACCTACGGTCAGGTGGCGGCCATGGCAGGCAACCACCGGGCCGCCCGGGCTGTGGGGTGGCTGCTCGCGTCTTTGCCGGAAGGGTCTCCGGTGCCCTGGCACCGGGTGCTCAACGCGCAGGGGAAAAGTTCCTTTCCGTCGGAAATGAAACGGCGGCTGCAACAGGCTCTGCTGGAGGCCGAGGGGGTGCGCTTCGACGAACAGGCGCGCGTGAATCTCCAGGTGTTTCAGTGGGATGGCCGTCCCTCTACGCGGGCTTGAACGCCGAGGTCCCGGTTGGCAGTCGCCAGGCTTTTGGGTACGCACTCTCCACCCGCCAGGTGCCGTTCCGCCGGCGGAGCAAAGCGATGCCCAGCGGAATCTGCTCGTGCTTCACGATCACGTAGCCCCGGTCGTCGCAGGCCTGGAGCCGGGAACTGGCCACGGCGGTGACCTGGCCGTGGAGGTAGGCATCGGTCTGCGGCCGGTCGAGATGCACAACGTGGCGACAGGCGCGGCGGCCGAAGAACATCGCGGCCGCGGTGGTGAGCTTGGGGTGTTTCATGTTGGGATGAACCAACGGCAAGCCGGCGGCGTGGGGCTCCGGCAGGGAAGGGACGGTGTGCTCGGAGGTAAGCAGCGAGAGCGTT
>CAYQOI010000132.1:0-4904 GCA_964419085.1 uncultured Cytophagia bacterium
CTTCGAGGTCGGCGCGGAGTAGATGACTCGCCCTGGCCGAAGCGGCGTTTCACTCTCTCCATCAGTGGTCATCCCGACGTTTCTCTTGTGATTAATCACAACCGACTCTCTTGTCCTGCATGCAGCGCCGCGTACAGGGACGAACCGTGCAGGGATCGTTGCAGGTAGATACTGTTGGTTGTGGCACTTCATGTGTTGTCTCTTGGATAACTCTCGACGGCGTGGCTCCTGGTTCCGTCGAGGCCTCGGTTGGTCTGACTGTGCTCGTTCTGAGAAAAGCAGCTGGAAAGACGCCTGGGTCGGACGGGGTCGAGTCTTGCACCTGTCTGGATGACAAGGCGGCGGGGAGATCGGACGATGATTTAAGAAGAGATTGCGCCGAGTTCGAGGATGAGGGAAAGGGGTTCCGCCAAGCCATGATCGTCTTTTTGCACTATATACGAGTTCTTGCCACCATCATGGTGATCTTCCGTCATGTGCCCAACCATGCCATCCCGTTTTCTTTTGATTGGTATCTTATTGAAATCCTAAAAAGCTGGTCCGCCTGTGCCGTCCCTATCTTCCTCATGGCAAGCGGTATGTTGCTTTTGAATCCGGAAAGAGAATTCAGCTCAAGGGCATTCTACAAGAAACGCCTGGTGCGCATCGGTCCGGCTACCCTGTTCTGGACCCTTTTTTATTTTCATTTTCACTTTTTCAAACATTTCAATTCCATGCAAGAATTCGTGACGGACTTGCTTCGGGGTCGCCCGGCGCCACATCTCTGGTTTCTTTACATGATCGGCTTCTTGTACTTTTTTACCCCTTTTCTGAGAAAAATCGCTGCGAACAGCAGCCGCAAGGAATGGTTAGTGTTCAGTGCCAGCATCAACATTCTGATTCTGCTCAAGGTTGCCACGGGCTTGTCCCTCGGACTCTTCCCCTTCGAATTCCTGCTATATCTTGGTTACTACGTGCTGGGCTATTCGCTTTATCTTTTCATGAAGTCGCCGCTGCACCGGTACCGGGCGCTGTTTGTCATCTTGATCGGCGTTTCTGTTGGCACGATAACGGTGGTGGAGACGCATCACCTCCACCTGACGATTCTGGGAGGCTATCGGTTGAGTCTTCCGGCCCTGGTTCTTTCCGTGTGTATGTTTTTGCTTTTCATGAGTTACGAACACCGGCTGCCGCCTTCAGACGCGATGCGAAGAATAGATGGCTTCGGGCTGGGCATCTACGTGGTCCATCCCGTGTTTGTGAAGCTTTTTGTGTTCTCTTATCCGGGGTTACGGGTGAATTCGATTTGGGATTTTTTGGCAGCCGTCGCTGTGGGGTGGGTTATGGGCATAGTTTACACCGCAATCGTGAAAAAGATCCCGTACCTGCACACCACGGTTTGATCGAAGTCGCGGTTGTGTTGCGGTACGGCTCGCCCTATCCCACGGTGCACGCACCGGATACGATCACCGCGGCGGGGAAACGGCGCGGCATCAGGCGTTCTACCCTGAGCGAGCGCGTTGCCGGGCCACGGCCTTCTGGATGTAGGTAGCCGCATCCGGGGTTTTGCAATTCGTTTCTCCGTGATCCACTTCCACTTTCCCGATGCGGCCAGCCGCGCTCAGGGCTTTGTCTCGAAGTGCTTCCCGGTAGATCCCGATGGCCATGAGCGCGGAATTCATCGCTTCCTTCACGCGGTTCTTGCTGGTGTGAATATCGGCTTCGATGCGCGTCAGGCACGCCTCCAGTTCTGTTTCGCTCAGCGCAGCGGAGTCTTTGAGCAGGATCGCGAGGAGATGCCACCCCGCGCGGCCAACCCATTCCTCCTGCGAGCGCGTCCATTCCGTCACCTTTTTCCGGGCGAACGGTGTCCGGCTGACAAACGACGCAAACGCGTCGGCGATCATGTGGTTGCCGAGCTCCTTCACCCAGGCGTCGACGAGCGGCTCCTGGGCTCCTTTGGCGTCCGCGATCATGGTGGCGAGAACCTGCGCGTCGTGGTTGCCGGTGGCCCAGAGTTCTTGGGCGAGCTCGTGGTCGACCTTGATCGCCTTCTTGAGCTTGTTGAGGTCTGCAAAGCTCACGCCGAAACAGTCCCCCTGCACGCCGTGACGACTGTAAATCTGTCGGTTTTGCGGCGTGCCCGCGGCTTCGAGCTGCGCCATGGCATCTTGAAGGTTCATCATCGTTCCCTCCGGGCTAGATTGGTGAATGGGCGAGAGGGTTGGATCTATTCCTCCAGCGTGCTCAAATCCCCTTCGTCCACTCCCAGGGCGCGCGCCTTGAGCACTCGTCGCATGATCTTGCCGCTGCGGGTTTTGGGCAGGCTGTCCACAAACGTGATGGACTCAGGACGGGCGATGGGTCCCATTTCGTGCGCCACATGCTTTTTCAATTCTTCTTCGAGTTCCGGACTGCCGGTCACCCCGGCCCGTAAGATCACGTACGCATGAATGGCATGGCCTTTGAGTTCGTGGGGTAACGCGATAGTCGCGGCTTCGGAGACGTCCGGGTGGCTCACCAGCGCGCTCTCCACCTCTGCAGTGCCTAACCGATATCCACTGACCTTGATAACGTCGTCGATGCGGCCGATAATCCAGACGTAGCCGTCTTCATCGATGCGCGCGGAGTCGCCGGCCTTGTACCACCCTTGCTTTTCGAACTCCTTCCAGTAGATCTCCACGTAGCGGTCGGGATCGCCGTAGATGGTGCGTGCCATGCCCGGCCAGGGTGCCTTGAGCACGAGCTTGCCCTCCTCGCCGGGTTTGACCTCGTTGCCTTTGTCGTCCACTACCGCGACCTCGTTGCCGAAAAACGGCTTGGTGGCCGAGCCCGGTTTGAGCGGCGTGATGGGCAGCGGGGTGATCATGAAGCCGCCGGTTTCGGTCTGCCACCAGGTGTCCATGATGGGGCAGCGTTCTTTGCCGATGACTTTGTGGTACCACCGCCAGGCTTCCGGGTTGATGGGCTCGCCCACAGACCCCAGCAGGCGCAGGCTGCTCAGGTCGTGGCGCTGAGGCCAACGATCCCCGAAACGCATGAGTCCCCGAATCGCTGTGGGTGAGGTGTAGAGAATGGTGATGCCGTACTTTTCGACCATCTGCCACCAGCGATTGGGGTAGGGATGGCTGGGTGCGCCCTCATACATCATGACCGTCGAGCCGTTGATGAGCGGGCCGTAGACGATGTAGCTGTGTCCGGTGATCCAGCCCGGGTCTGCCGCGCACCACCAGCGATCTTCATCCTTGATGTCGAAAACGTAGCGGTGGGTGGTCGAGGTGTAAACCGCGTAGCCGCCGTGCGTGTGCAGCACGCCTTTGGGCCGGCCGGTGGTGCCGGAGGTATAGAGAATGAACAGCATGTCCTCGGCATCCATCTCCTCGGTTGCGCAACCGTGGTTGGCGATGGGCAAGCTCATCAAATCGTCGTACCAAAAATCGCGGTCGTTTTCCATGTAGACATCGTGACCGGTACGCTTGACCGTGATGCAGACCTCGATGGTCGGCGAGCGCCGGATGGCCTCGTTGGCGATGCTCTTCAGGTCGGTGATTTTTCCCCGGCGCCAGCCCCCGTCCGCCGTAATCAGGACCCGGCTCTGCGCATCCTGGATGCGCTCGGCAAGCGCCTCCACGCTGAAGCCGCCGTAGACCACGCTGTGCGCGGCGCCGATTTTGGCGCACGCCAGCATGGCGATGGCCAGCTCCGGGATCTGCGGCATGTAGATGGTAACGATGTCGCCTTTCTTCACCCCCATGCTTTTGAGCACGTTGGCAAACTTGCAAACTTCTCGGTTTAGCGCATGGTAGGAGAACGTGCGCACGTCGCCCGGTTCGCCTTCCCAGATGATGGCCAGCTTGTTGCGCCGCCAGGTTTTGAGATGGCGGTCTATGGCGTTGTACACGATGTTGATTTTGCCTCCCACAAACCATTTGAAAAACGGCTTGTTGCTCTCGTCCAACACCGTGTCCCATTTCTTGAACCAGTGGAGTTTCTCGGCTTCCTCCGCCCAGAAACCCGCGCGGTCTTCGATGGACCGCTTATAGAGCGAATCGTAGTCTTTGATGTGCGCGGCTTCGATGATTTCTTTGGAGGGATGGTAAACCTCGGGATTCGCCGCCTTACTTTTGGATTTGTTAGCCATCGGGGCTTTCCTCCTTCCTGAAATGTGTGCTGAGACGGGTTGACAGATAGTATACAATTTCAGCGCATTTTTTGCAAATAAAAAAGTCGGGCCTCAGGCCCGACTTGCGTGAAGCGGAGGGAATAGGGTAAGCTGGTTCGGGTCAGGCGGCCTCGGTTTTCACGGTCTCAAACTGCGCCTCCTCGGTGGAACCGGCCAGCGCGGTGGTGGAGGACTGCCCGCCGGAGAGTGTCATTTGCACCTCGTCGAAATAGCTGGCGCCAACAAAGCGCTGGTGTTTGACCGCGGTGTAGCCGAGCGTCTGTTCCATTTCGAATTCGCGCTCCTGGAGCTGCGAGTAGGCGGCCATGCCCGTTTTGTTGTACGCGGAGGCCAGGTCGAACATGCCGGCATTCAAGGCATGAAAGCCGGCTAAGGTGACGAACTGAAACTTGTAACCCATTTCCGCCAACTTTTCCTGGAACACCGCGATGGTCTTGTCATCCAGGTTTCGCTTCCAGTTGAACGAGGGCGAGCAGTTGTACGCCAGCAGTTTGCCGGGAAATTTTTCGTGAATGGCCTGGGCGAACTCCCGGGCCTCGCCCACGTCGGGTGTGGAGGTTTCACACCAGATCATATCTGCGTAAGGCGCGTACGCCAGGCCGCGCGCGATGGCGTATTCCAGACCTCCGCGCACCCGGAAATAGCCTTCGGCCGTGCGTTCGCCGGTGAGGAACGGCTTGTCCACCTCGTCGTAATCGCTGCGGATGAGCTGCGCGCCGTTGGCGTCGGTGCGGGCAATGAG
>CAYQOI010000132.1:4914-8402 GCA_964419085.1 uncultured Cytophagia bacterium
AGCAGCGTGGGCACGTCGAGGACATCGGCCGCCAGGCGGGCCGCCACCAGTTTCTGAATGAACACCCGGTCGGGGACCAGCACTTTGCCACCCATGTGGCCGCATTTTTTTAGCGAGGACAACTGGTCCTCCAAATGGACTGCCGCGACCCCGGCTTCGATGTAGGCTTTCATCAACTCGAAGGTGTTGAGCGGTCCGCCGAAGCCGGCTTCCGCGTCCGCAACGATGGGCGCGAGCCAGTGGATGTCGTTTTTGCCTTCCATGTGGTGGATTTGATCTGCTCGCAACAGCGCATTGTTGATCCGTTTGGCCAAAGTGGGACCGCTGTCCGCCGGATAGAGACTCTGGTCGGGGTACATCTGCAGCGCGTTGTTGGCGTCGCCCGCCACCTGCCAGCCGCTCAGATAGATGGCTTTCAGCCCCGCCTGCACCATCTGCACCGCCTGGTTGCCGGTTACCGCCCCCAGCGCGCGCACAAAGGGTTCGGTGCGCAAGAGGTGCCACAGCCGTTGCGCGCCCAGGCGCGCGAGTGTGTATTCGATCCGGACCGTGCCGCGCAGACGCACCACTTCTTCGGCGAGGTACGGTCGCTTTATGCCCTGCCACCGCTCGTCGCTCTGCCACGACTTCAGCAGTTGGCTGATTTGCCGTCGGTTGCCATTATGGTTTCGCATGGTTGCCTCCTACGAAGTTGATTGGTTTAGATACTCGTATGCGACCAAAGTTAAAAAGTCGGTGAACTCGTCCCGGGTGATGATTTTGTCCAGAAGTTGGCTCGCCAGTTGGAACTTGCCCGCGGAAAAGGCAGGTTCACCCACCAGACTTTTGACCTGCTCCAGCTCTTCGGAAAGAAAGGAGCGGTACAATTCAGGCGTAACGGCCCTGCCGTCCGACAGTTTTGCGCGGTCGTGGTGCAGCCACTGCCAAACTTGCGAGCGCGAGATCTCCGCGGTGGCTGCGTCTTCCATGAGATTGTAGATGCCGGCCGCGCCGGTGCCCCTCAGCCACGATTCCATGTAAAGCAGCCCGACGTTGAGGTTGGTGCGCAGGCCTGCTTCGGTGATTTCACCGTCGGGGATGCGCACGTTCAGCAGATCTTTTGCGGCGACGTTTACCTCTTCCCGCAGCCGGTGTTTCTGGTGGGGCCGGTCACCGAGTTTTCTATCGAATGGCTCCCGGGCCACCTCCACCAGGTCCGGGTGCGCGATCCAGGTGCCGTCGAAACCGTCCTCTGATTCCCGTTCTTTGTCTTCCCGTACTTTGGCGAAGGCCACTTCGTTTACGTGCGGGTCCCGGCGACTTGGGATGAACGCGGCCATGCCCCCGATCGCATGCGCCCCTCGCTTGTGGCATGTTTTCACCAGCAGTTCGGTGTACGCGCGCATGAACGGCACGGTCATGGTGATCCGGGCCCGGTCGGGAAGCAGGAAGTCCGGGTGGTTACGGAACTTCTTGATGACGCTGAAGATGTAGTCCCATCTCCCGGCGTTTAGCCCCACGATATGCTGGCGTAGCTCGTACAGGATTTCTTCCATCTCGAACGCGGCCAGAACGTTTTCGATGAGCACGGTGACTTTGATTGTCCCATAAGGAAATCCCAGAGCATCCTGGGCTTTTTGGAACACGTCGTTCCACAGCCGCGCCTCCAGGTGGTTTTCCAGCTTGGGGAGATAAAAGTACGGACCGGTTCCGTCGCTTAGAAGTCTATTCGCGTTGTGGTAGAAATAGAGTCCGAAATCCAGCAACGAGGCGGAGACCGGCTTGCCGTCGACCAGGATGTGTCGTTCTTCCAGGTGCCAGCCGCGCGGACGCACCATCAAAGTCGCGGTTTGCTCGTTCAGTCGATACGACTTCCCATTTTGGCTCTCGAAGGAGATTGTGCGATTGACCGCATCGCGCAGGTTCAGTTGACCGGCGACGATGTTGTCCCAGGTGGGTGAATTGGCGTCCTCGAAATCCGCCATGAACACGTTCGCGCCCGAGTTGAGCGCGTTGATCATCATTTTGCGCTCCACCGGCCCGGTGATCTCGATGCGGCGGTTCTGCAGGTCCTCCGGGATGGGGGCGACCTGCCAGTCGGCGTCGTCCCGCACCGACCGCGTTCCCGCGAGAAAGTCGGGGAACCGGCCCGCATCGATTTCCGCCTGTTTTTGTTGTCGCCGCTGCAAGAGCGCGGCGCGCTCCGCGCCGAACTCCCGTTGCAGGGCTGCCACAAAGCGCAACGCGTCGGGGGTGAGGATTTCCTCGTATCCCGGCCGCACGGGACCGAGAATCTGAATGCCGTCGAGGTTCATGGTTTGACTAAACTCCTTTTTGGGCTGAGAGGATGAACGGTTTCAAGAGAGATGCTTTTCCAGAGTAAGAAATGGTTTTTTTCTGCCGCCAAAATGAGTATAGCGAATATTCGCTAAAAAAGCAAGTTCTTTTTTAGCGATATATCTACAACAGCGTGATTATGCGGAATTATCGGAAAACTTGTTGAAATTCTTAAAAAAAAGGGTAAATTATTTGTGATGGAAGTTAGCGGTGAAAATCTGCGGTTCATTCTCGGCCTCAAGCTGAGAAAGTTCCGCAACCAGCGGGGATTGTCCCTGAAGCAGGTCGCGGAGCGGACG
Source organism: uncultured Cytophagia bacterium (assembly GCA_964419085.1). GTDB lineage: Bacteria > Zhuqueibacterota > Zhuqueibacteria > Oceanimicrobiales > Oceanimicrobiaceae > CAYQOI01. The sequence goes on from CAYQOI010000132.1 coordinate 7,530, forward strand.
AAGCTTTCGCTTTCGTTTCTCAGCGAGATCGAAAAGGGCAAGAAGTATCCCAAGCCCGAGAAGCTGATGCTGCTGGCGCATGCCCTCGACGTTCCGTTCGATGATCTCGTTTCGCTCAAGCTGGATGAGGAACTGGATGCCCTCACCGCGTTTCTGGACTCGCCCTTTCTGCGGGAGTTTCCTTTCGAGCTCTTCGGGATTACCCCGCGAGACTTTCTCGATCTGGTAAGTCACTCGCCCAGCAAAGCCGGCGCGTTCTTACGCACCTTCATGGAGATCGCGCAGGGTTACGACATGCGTGTGGAGCACTTCATCCTGGCCGCGCTGCGCTCCTACCAGAAGATGTACCTGAACTACTTTGAGGACATCGAGAAGGCGGTGATGAAGTTCAACCGGGAATTCGGCCTGCAACGTGACCCACCGGTAGATTTCATCCGGTTGAACCAGATTTTGGCCGAAACCTACGGCTACCGCTTGAGCGAAACGGGTTTCGAGGACTACCCGGACCTGCGCGGTTTTCGAGCGATTTGGATAAAAGGGACTCGTCAAAAGCTGGTCCTCAACAGGAACCTGCTGCCGGTGCAGAAGGCCTTCCTGGTGGCGCGCGAAATCGGTTTTTGCTATCTGGGCCTGCAGGAGCGCGCGGCGACGTCTTCCTGGATCAAGGTGGAATCGTTCGACCAGGTCTTGAACAATTTCAGAGCCTCGTATTTTGCCGGCGCGGTGCTCATCAACCGGGATCTGCTGCGCAAAGACCTGGCCGGATTCTTCCACCAGAAAAGCTGGGACGGGGAGGCGTTTCGCGAGTTGATGGGGAAATATCAGGCCACGCCGGAAATGTTTCTCTATCGGCTGAGCCAGATCATCCCGAAG